>CAZMWN010000404.1:0-1594 GCA_964569935.1 uncultured Pirellulales bacterium | reverse complement strand
CTTGCGAAGTCCCATCCTGGATGCTTTCTTCTTGACGGCATCTGTCGGCCGTCCCAGCCTCTTCGCTATTTTGGCTGTTGCATTACTCGGGAAAAGTTTCTTGAGCAGGCTGATATCACTCTTTGACCATAAACCCTTGGTGAGTTTCTTTTTGGTTACTTTCTTTTTCGCTTTCTTCTTTTTGGCCATAATATGCCTCCTTTCATTTTTACTGGACTGAAAGCTCGCACAGGACTTTGGAGCATTGTAAACAGCGATGTGACAATAATCAAACATTTTTTGCTACAAAATAAAAAAAAAGCTTCCCGGTCGCTTGATTTTACCGAAGTCATTGACTTTTATGATAATCGTTGAGGTTGAGATCCCCAATTCAGCAATTCACAACTAAAAGCGTGTCACAGTATATACTTGGTACTATTGTCGGCAGGCGTAAAAAATACAGGAAAAAGTCAAATAGTCACGTTGAATACCTCTCCATGAGGTAATAATGCGGTCTGTTTACCTACATTCAAATTGATTTCATCGTCTGTTGTAAGTCAGGCAGTTTCCGGCGGGCCTTTAGCCCGGGTAGTTGTTATGTCTCTTGCACTGTTTTTTAGGTCCCCGCACAATAGTGAGTTCCGGTCAAGTTGCACATTGTAGTAGTTTCCAAAAAATTTAAGACCAAGTTAAAACAATATAGAGGTGTGGAGACTCGTGCTGCAACAGAAATATTTTTATCGGTTTTTAAGGAAAGATTAAGGTATAAGCCTTTTACCTGTAAGAGCTTATCTTTGTCACTCTCATATCGGTGTTGCCTTTATATGTGATTCTTTAAATATATGATAATTTTTTATATGGATTCAAAGAATCATTGAAATACAATGCTTGACTTGTGCGTGCCTAAGCAATAACATACCGGTTTCTGGCAATCGTCGTTTTTGTCAGTTAGAAATAAGAGCGGATGAAATAAATTTATATTCAGGAGAGTTGAAATGGAGCAAATTAAGGTTATGTTAAATGAGAATGATATCCCTCGGCAGTGGTACAACCTGGCAGCCGACCTGCCAACTCCATTGCTGCCTCCGCTTGGGCCGGATGGGAATCCTGTCTCGCCGGATATGCTTGCTCCGGTGTTCCCGATGAATTTGATTGAGCAGGAAGTCAGCGCTGAAAGGTGGATAGATATCCCGGAGGAAATCCTCAACATCCTTTATCGCTGGCGGCCGTCACCATTGCGCAGGGCGGTATATCTGGAGAAGCACCTTGGCACACCGGCAAAGATATACTTCAAGGATGAAAGTGTCAGCCCACCGGGAAGTCACAAACCAAATACGGCTGTTGCCCAGGCCTGGTATAACAAACAATTTGGTATCGAAAGATTAACGACGGAAACCGGGGCCGGCCAGTGGGGCAGTGCTCTTGCGTTTGCCTGCAAATTGATAGGGCTTGAATGTAAGGTCTTTATGGTCAGAATTAGTTTTGACCAGAAACCTTTCAGAAAAATGATGATGAGTACCTGGGGGGCAAACTGCGTTGCAAGCCCGAGTTCTGAAACAAATGCCGGAAGAGAAGTATTGAAGCGAATGCCCGATACGCCCGGCAGCCTGGGAAT
>CAZMWN010000403.1:0-1638 GCA_964569935.1 uncultured Pirellulales bacterium | reverse complement strand
ACCTACGGCTTAAAAGGCCGTTGCTCTACCAACTGAGCTACACTCCCATGAAGCTTTAAGAGCTTGTAATATAATCACTTCCTACAGATATTGTCAATCCTGCAGCGTATAAAACATAAAAAAAGCGATTTTCCTCTGTTCCTGTTGTAATATTTTTTTTACTGCTAAAGGCGGATGATTGCCGAATATAAATTCAAGAAGACTCTTCGAGACTTCTGAAATTGATATTCTAATCAACAAATAACACAGTTGTATGATTCATGGTGTAAGAAATAATCCGGTCGCCGAATCCATAGCAATGGTTGTTGTTCTCCTGATGGCGATTGGCACTGTCTTTGTTTTTTCAGCAGGTGCTAACATCGGCCTCGAGCTTAATTTTAAGAGGTTCTACGACTATACCAGTCTGCGTCAAATCATGTTTTTTCCATTGGCCTGTCTGATCATGTATGCCGCTTCCTGTATCAACTATCGCAGATTCAGTCTCGACAAAGGCTGGCTGCGGAACCCAATAGTTTACCTTTTGGGTCTAAGCATCGTTTTGCTCGTTCTGGTGTTAATTCAGCGGTTCTATCCCGTTTTCCCACGATTTATTCCCTTGATAAATAAGCACTACCGCTGGATAAAAATCCCTCTCGGGCCGATATCCATCAGTTTCCAGCCCTCCGAATTGGCCAAATGGGCGACTGTCTTTTTCTTAGCCGCCGCATGTGATAAATTCAGCGACGATATTAAATTATTCTGGAAAAGATTTATGCCCATTTGCCTGTTGGTCGGGGCCGTGGCCGGGCTAATTATCGTGGAAGATTTCGGCACGGCAGCTCTCATTTCTCTGCTGGCATTTCTGATGTTCATAATCGCCGGCGTCAGATTGTGGCATATTTTACCTCCCTTGCCGCTTGCCGCAACTGCCTTCTTCTTAGCAGTCTGGCTTGTTCCAGCCAGATTGATTCGAATCACCGCCTTCCTGCATCCCGACAAATGGACCGATTCAATTAATTACCAGCCGAATCAGTCACTTATCGCGCTCGGCTCCGGGGGCTTGTTAGGCAAAGGCTTAGGCAGAGGAATATGCAAATACGACCATCTGCCGTACGATACGACAGATTTCATCTTCGCAATTATCGGTGAAGAACTTGGCTTCGCTGGAAATTTAGCAGTTATTTTACTGTTTATCGCATTCGTTGTACTCGGGATTATAGTGATAATGCGTTGTCGGGACCGTTTCGGGAGATTTTTGGCTGGGGGGATTGTTCTGGCAATCACTATCCAGGCGGCTCTTAATATCGGAGTGGTAACAGTTGTATTGCCAACCAAAGGCATTCCGCTGCCGTTTGTAAGTGCCGGCGGAACAAGTATGCTGCTCTCTGCCGCCGCAGTTGGCGTGTTATTGAATATAGCCAAGCAATCCACCCACGAAATCGAAATAACAGAATAATCGACTAATTTCTTTTCCGCAATACACATTACTCAGCACGCAATACGAAATAAACCTGTCCTGAGCCCAGCCGAAGGATTGGGTTTGAATTGGCTTTGTTTTGGCTTCGTTCCCTTGTCCCGGCAAAGTCGCAGACGACGCCGGATTTTGCCATAATCTTTTTATTTCAAAGAGCTTATATTCTTTCACGCAATACGCATAAC
>CAZMWN010000402.1:0-1645 GCA_964569935.1 uncultured Pirellulales bacterium | reverse complement strand
AGCGCCAAAACCATAATGACACCCAGCATCAAAGCAGCATCGGAAGCACCTATCATTGCAAAACTCTTGGTTGCTGCAAAATTGGAATTACAAGCTCCTGTTGTTATTAAAAGATAAAGAGAAACGGTAACAATCTCCCAGAATATGAGCAGGAATAACAAATTATTGGAAAGCAATATCCCCGCTGAGCCACCTATTGCAAGCAGAATTGCTCCGTAATAAATATTGGCATTCCGTCTCTCATCGTTTGCAGACCGTGACTTCAACGAATATAAGGTGATAAGCAGTCCAAAGCCCATTGCGAAAAGCAACATGAAGGCTCCCAGCTTTGTCACACTGAGCATCAATATTAATTCCAGGCCGTTCAACTGTAAAACAGACCATGTTGTGTCGGAGCCACCTGATACAAATATAGAAATAGCAAGCACAAATGCGACGATTGAAATAATCAACGTTAATGCTCGAAACGCAGAACTAAGCTTGTTCGGCAAAAACAGCAATACAAAACCAATCATTAATGGCAAAAAGACAGGGATACAAAGAATACTTGTTTCCAATTTAGAAATCCTCCATCTTCAGTTCCGGTGCGCCAATTTCCTTCTTGATCTGTGCCGTCTTCTCACGGCTCATACGCAGCAACGTTTCATAATCATGGACGATATTATGATGTGAGTCAACGACGGCAACTCTTTCGGTGCAGCTATAGCACGGATCAACCGCAGCAAGAGTAATAGTAACATCAGCAATATGCTCGCCGATGCATGAGGCCCTGAATGAAGGTACGTTTACATAACTTGGAGCCCTGATTTTATGCCGGGTGGGCCTGTTGCCGCCGTCACTACGGACATAATGGAACGTCTCGCCGCGTGGAGCTTCGGCACGTCCGCAACCTTCCCCCGCCGGAATCTCTTTGATTTCCAGGGCAATAGGACCTTTGGGAAGTTTTTTAACGGCTTCCCGGCACATTTTAATCGCTTCGAAGATCTCAAGAAGTCGAACAACCGCTTTTGCGAAAACGTCACCCTCAGGCTGAGTAATCACTTTCCAGTCCAAGTCACCATAAGCGGCATAGGGATCGTCGTACCTTGCGTCAATAGCAATATCGCTGCCTCTGGCAGTGGGACCTGTCACCGCAAACTGGATGGCATCTTCCTTGCTCAATATACCAACGCCTTTGAGACGAGCATGCAGAATAGGATCATCGAGTACCGCATTGGTAAGCATTTCAACTTTCTTTTCGAGCTTATCGAGCTCTTCTAATATCTTAGGCTTGAGCTCATCGGGAATGTCCTCACGGCAGCCACCCACTCTAACATTACCATAGTTGTTTCTATTGCCCGTTATCGCTTCGAGCAAGTCAAGCACCGGCTCACGATACTTCCATGCCCACATGAAAACAGTATCATAGCCGATAAAATGACCACCAAGACCGACCCACAACAAATGGCTGTGCATCCGTTCCAGCTCGTTGATGATTACGCGTATATACTGAGCACGCTCAGGTGGAGTTACGCCGGCAATCTCCTCAACCGCATTTATATAAGCCAGCGGATGTGAAGCCGAACAAATTCCACAAACACGGCTTACCAGAAAAGGCACCTGATCGAACTGTAACGTCTCGCTGATTTTCTCTATGCCTCGATGA
>CAZMWN010000401.1:0-1675 GCA_964569935.1 uncultured Pirellulales bacterium | reverse complement strand
ATATTATCCCCTTGCTAAAGGACAATTTCTTCAATACACCGATAAATTTAGCTGTTTTGGCTATAGCATTATTGATAGTCTATAAAGTTTTAAGTAACAGAAAAATCACGGGGAAGCTAACCAGATATTTGAGGAAGAAGATTATCAGGCAGGAGCTTTTAAAGCCGGTGTCGTTCGAAGAATTATTACAGCTCACAGGTGGCTATGGGATTTCAAGGATCGAAGTAGGTGAACAAAGCCCTCTTATTGATAAAACTCTCGCTGAGTCCGAGTTGCGGAAAAACGATATTACTGTTCTTGCTATTATTCGAGATAATGAAACTATACCAAACCCGTCGGCTAACAGAAAGATACAGAAAGGCGATGGACTTATTTCTTTCGGAAAGGTGGAAAATATTCGGAGTCAAGCGGGTAGCTCTTGATTGGTTGGTTTTTTAGGTAATGATAATGTTAAACTTTGATATTTATGCCTGGATTGTCCTGCCTTTTCTTATTTTTATCGCAAGAATATTTGATGTGACTCTTGGTACGGTTCGTGTAATATTTGTATCGAAGGGACTCAAATATTTAGCTCCTGTTGTCGGTTTCTTTGAGATATTAATCTGGCTGCTTGCCATCGGCCAGATAATGAAAAACTTATCCAATCCTGTTTGTTATATTGCATACGCAGGCGGCTTTGCGATGGGTAATTACGTCGGGATTATCATAGCAGAAAGACTATCTCTTGGTGTTGCGCTTCTAAGGGTAATAACTCAGAAGGATGCCGTTGATTTAGTGCAGTCGCTAAATTCATCTCGATATGGAGTCACGAGTGTTGACGGCCAGGGTGCACATGGGAGGGTTAATATAATTTTCACGATTGTACCGAGGAAAGAGGTTACAAAGGTAGTTGAGCTTGTTAAGAGATTTAATCCTAAGGCCTTCTATACAATTGAAGAGATAGGCTTTGTGGAGAGGGGGGTATTTCCTATGAGAAAAAGCTGGCGAAATGAGACATTCGAATTTTTATTCAGGCCTTTTAGAAAAGGTAAATGACACTTGACAATGTGGGAACGGACGATTATGAGCAAGAAATTAAATCATGAACTTTTCCAGAGATATCCGGATAATCCGATTCTTTCGGTTGAAGACTGGCCTTATCGGGCAAATTCGGTTTTTAATGCCGCTGCAGCAGAGGTAAACGGCAAAATGCTGTTACTGGCTCGCGTTGAGGATTATCGGGGCATATCACATCTGACCGCAGCAAGAAGTGACGACGGAATCAATGATTGGCAAATCGACGATGAGCCGACTTTAATGCCTGAGCCTAAAGAACATCCGGAGGAAATCTGGGGAATAGAGGATCCGCGGATAACCTGGATCGAGGAAATGAATAAGTGGGCTATTTGTTATACCGCCTATTCAAAGGGCGGGCCCTTGATTTCTCTTGCTTTAACCAGCGATTTCAAGTTGTTTGAACGTCTGGGGCCGGTAATGCCGCCTGAGGACAAAGATGCGGCTTTGTTTCCGGTGAAATTTGGTGATCGCTGGGCAATGATACATAGGCCCGTTCCCAGGTCGCCTTTACTCGGTGCCCATATATGGTTGTCTTTTTCACCCGATCTAAAACACTGGGGGGAACATTTGGAGATTATACAGGCCAGAAGCGGCGGCTGGTGGGATGCAAATAAGATTG
>CAZMWN010000400.1:0-1678 GCA_964569935.1 uncultured Pirellulales bacterium | reverse complement strand
GTGAATTTCGCAGAGTAGCACATCTAACCGTGCGAATTTGTAAATTGTTTTGAAGTGAATTATTGATCAGTTCTAAAAGGCGAAGCCGGCAGGCCTTCGGCATTATATAAATTTGCACCTTCGGGATTGTCGGCCCATGCATACCGCACAACTACAGGATTGGTTACTTTGTCGTTCCAGACGGTGACTTTGTTACCTACTATTTTTGCCTTTGCCCAGAGGAATTTTTTGTCGTCACCGGCAATGGCAAAATACTTCAGCTCACCGCCTCCTTTAGCAACCAATCCGCCGCCGATGTTTGTAAATGTAAGTATGATTTTGTTTTTTTCGATTTCCATAGACTGATAAATCGGGCCCGAATAGACTACCTGATTGTCACCATAAGCAACTTTTTGAGCTGCGAGTGCGAGCCGTTTGCCTACATCTTCCTTATTTAAAGGATGGATATCATTCCATTCACCGATATCGATAGTGACCGCCATTGCAGTATTGGGGACAGCAAGCGTTTTAAGTTGTGCTTGTCTCAATTCGGCCCAGTTGCTTTCAGAAGGCTCGTCTTTGGTCTGCATAAAATTGGCCAGTTGTACATATAAAAAGGGGAAATCTCCCTGGTTCCATTTTTGCCGCCAGTCGGCTATCAGCGCAGGGAAAAGTTTTTGATATTCAAGAGGATTGCCTGTGTTGGATTCACCCTGATACCAAATTACACCTTTGATTGTATAATTTAATAGCGGGGCAATCATGCCGTTATACAAGCCTAACGGCTGCCACTCAACGAAAGTTTTCGGTTGTAAAGGTTCCATGGTCGCGCCTAATTTGTATTGCCACTGGTCTTTTAAGTCAATTGTTTGGTCTGCAACGGTGAGCTGATAGGGTTTATCCGGAATAAAACCGCCGCGACCTATGTTGTTGACAATCCTTATTGTAATGATATTCTTGCCCGGCTTGAGCAGAGTTGCAGGGACATCATATCTTCTCGGTGGGTACTGGTATGAAACCGAGCCGACAAATTTACCGTTAACATAAGTTGAATCGCTGTCAGCTATCCTTCCAAGAAGAAGCTTTGCGTGCTTGCCGGTCATGGAAACCGGGACATCAATTTCCTTTCTAAACCATACAACTCCATTGACATTGCCTAAATCCTCGTCTGCCCAGTAACCGGGTATATTCATGGTTGCCCAATCAGAAGCATCGTATGTTATATCGAACCACGGTTTTTGGCCTTCCGCTAAACCTTTATCCTTTTGCTGCAAAAGACTGTACCATGTATCGCTGGCAGCTTTATCCTTTTCAGCAATTTGATTAAGGTAAGCGTTATCTTTGAATTTTTCCGCTGTCTTGAGATGGGTGGGAAACTCTTTTAAGGCGTCCTCGCTCAACCACGCTTCGGCAGGTGACCCACCTACACTTGCATGAATTAAGCCTATGGGGACCTTGTATTTTTCATATAATGCTCTTGCAAAAAAATAACCTGTAGCTGTAAAACGTAGAACATTCTCGGGATTTGCAGATTCCCAGCTACCTGATTGTAAGTCTTCCTGTGGCGTGTTAAAATCATACCTCTTGGAAACAAAAAATCGCCTGATAGCCGGATTGTTAGAATTTGCAATCACATCCGCATAGCGGTCTTTTACCCGTGCCATAGACAGGTCCATATTCGACTGGCCTGAACATACCC
>CAZMWN010000399.1:0-1773 GCA_964569935.1 uncultured Pirellulales bacterium | reverse complement strand
TAAATGGATTAAATTCTCTGGCTATTTCTTTCGGAAAAAACCGCCAGCAGAACTTGACATTATCACAATAAAATACCCTTCCGTTCTCCTCATATCTGCTCATAGCATTAGCAGGAAAACCGTAACCGGCGACACGTAACACCAGTTCCAGCAGAATAAATAGCAAGACCGGAATAATGGTAAGTGCAACAAAACGGAACATCCAGAGACGCCAGCCGGTTATTCGCTTATTTGGCAATTCTTTGATATCTTTGTGTTCGCCTTTGCCCACTGATAAGTTCCTGCTGCTTTTGTGGCGCTTGATGTTTCCCTTAGAGTAGCTCTTCGATCTTTTTCTCTGCCTGGCAGACACTTAAAATCCCCTCAATTACGCCCTTCGATAGACCTTAGTCCTCTACGCACTTTGGCGGAATTAGGATCTATCTGTAAGGCTATGCGCAATTCTTTTATGGCTTCATCTATCTGACCTTGTGCCTTGAGTACCACGCCCAGATTGTAATGCAGATTTAAGTCGTCCGGCATGAATTTCAATCCATTGCGATATGTCTCCAGCGCTTCGGTAACCTTGTCCTGCTTATAAAGTACAAATGCCAGATTATTGTAGGGTTTTGACTGTTCCGGAATAATGCGAATTGAGTTTGAATAGCTTTTAACAGCCTCATCATACATGCCTTTAAGTTGATAGGCGTATCCTAAATTAAAATATGCCTCGGCAAAACTAGGATATATGCTCACGGCTTTTAAATTATATTCGATCGCAGCATCAAGGTTTCCCTGAACACCATACAAGAAGCCCAATCTGGCATAAGCTTCGTAATGATTCGGCATGTAATTTATCACCGTACGAAACTGCTCCGCTGCAGTATTAAATTTCTGAATATCTTCCAACATGAGGCCATATTTCCAATATAACCACGAGTCAGATTGTGTTTGCCGAATCGCCCAATGATATTTCTGCTCAATTTGATTCATCACTTCCGGAGAAAGAGCATCCTTGAGAATCCGGAGTTCTTGCTCCATTCGTATGATCCGTTCGTTATGGTAGAGCTGGTTAGTGAAAGGTGGTTCCTTCATGAATTCATTAACAACCTTTTCGGCAGTCTTTTGCCGGTTCCAATCGTTATATGCCAAAGAACGAGCACACTCTTCCTCCGAGGCCAGTGGCCTTTCTTGGGCTATTTCACGCTTTATCCGCTCTGGCAAAATCTTCTCCACCTGTTGAAATATTGTAACGGCCAAAAGATAATTTCCTTTGAAATTCATATGAACATGCTCATAAAACAATTCTTCACCAGGAATTTCATGAGGGCTGTTTTTTCCAAAAACCTGACATGCATACACTAAGTAAACACCTCTGGAAGTTTTTTCACCGGTAACATCTCGAATTATCTGATTGATTTGATTATCCGCACGAAAGCGAAGGGTATCCATCTCACGTGCTTGGATATAATGTTCTCTGCTCTCGTCATATTCACCCATTGCCCAATAACATCGGCCCAAGCGAAACTGTAAATCCGCGTATCGATCATCGATTTCGGCAGCTTTCAAATATTGTTCTACAGCTCCAAAAAAATTCCCATCCTCCTCATATTGAATCCCAAGCTGATAATGTTTGTCCCAGCTTTTTTTCTCCACATCTGTGATATCAGGCCGGTGTAATGAGGCGAATGGTGGACTGTCTTTTAAATTGCAAGGCATCGTACAAAAAATTATCGGTGTTCCACTTTTACAGGCAAAACGTCGAATATCCATAAGGTTTCTTTGGAAATGCCG
>CAZMWN010000398.1:0-1803 GCA_964569935.1 uncultured Pirellulales bacterium | reverse complement strand
CACAGCCATAGGATTTTTGTAACCAAACTCTTTGGTCAGCTCTGCGATTATCTTTGACTTATATAATTCTCTTAAACGCGCCATCTCACATCTCTGATTATTAAATTGGCTGATTAATGTTCAATAACCAACCATTCACTATCGATTATTTTACCTTTCTCACAACTCCAATTTCCACATCATTTGCAGCAAGGCGTTTTTTACTGCCATCCTTTTCGACACGATAATGCACTTTGCTGCCTCTGGAGCTCTTCGGACTTACGGGCAAGACATTACTAATATGTATTGGTTGTTCAATGTTGATCCTTCCTCCCTGAGGATTCTTGCGCGACGGCCGAACATGCTTTTTAACTATATTGTGACCCTGGACTACAACGCGGTTCTTGTCAGGAATCACGCGCAATACTCTACCAGTAGCTCCCTTGTGGTCTCCAGCTATAATTTCTACCATATCACCTTTTTTTATATGCAAAGCCATAAAACTACATCCAGTATTTCATATATCGCTTCACGTTTTACAAAATCAGACTACCTCGCTGGCCAGTGAGATAATTTTCATATAGTTTTTCTCACGAAGCTCACGAGCCACCGCACCAAAAATTCGGGTTCCTATCGGATTACCGTCATTATCAATCATCACGGCGGCATTACTGTCAAATCGCACATAGCTGCCGTCCGGGCGTTTAACGGGGCTTTTAGTGCGGATAATGACACACTTATGCACCTTCTTGTCATCCAACTGACAACTCGGCAGTGATTTTTTTATTGCAACACAAACAACATCTCCCACACCGGCGAAAGGCCGAGTCAACTTACCTCGGGATCCACCTTTTCCAAGAACTTTTATACACAATGCCGACTTGACTCCTGAGTTGTCGGCTATATCTAACATTGTTTCCTGCTGAACCATCGTCTTGTTTCTCAACTCATACCTGAGAAGCTTTTTCTACTACTCTCACAAGACGCCAGCTTTTGGTCTTGCTAAGAGGCCTTGACTGGGCAATCTCAACGAGGTCGCCGACCCCACTTTGATTGTGCTCATCATGAACAGCCAGCTTCGTTCTACGCTTAATATATTTACCGTACTTTGGATGCCTGACCTTGAAGTCAATGGCAACTTTTACACTTTTATTCCCACTTTTGCCCAATACTACAGCGGTTAAAGTTTTTAATTTTTGATCCTGCATCCTTAATTTCCAGTCTTCAATAATATGCGGAACCACTATTTACTTTCCCGCACTATCGTTTTAATCCTTGCAATATCACGCCTGGTATTAATAATGGCTTTAGAGTTTTCAAGTTTCTCCGTAACCGCTTGCGATCGCAAATCAAACAAGTGTCTTTCAAGTTCTTCCAGTTTGCTCTCGAGCTCATCCGGACTCATCTCTCTATATTGCTGTGCTTTCATCTCAAAGCTCTTTATCACAGTGAATGTCTTCGCCTAACGAACCTGCACTTAATCGGCATTTTATGAGCAACCCTAAGCAGAGCCTCTTTTGCCACATCTTCGGCTACTCCGCCGATCTCGAAACAAACCTGCCCGGGTCTTACTCTGGCAATCCAAAAATCAGGCTCACCTTTACCTTTGCCCATTCTTGTTTCCAACGGCTTGGAACTTACCGGCTTATGTGGAAACAGCCTTATGTAAACCTTGCCCTCACGATGCAAAAAATGAGTTGCTGCAACACGGCCAGCTTCTATATTCTTCGCAGATATCCAACTACTTTCCATAGCCTGCAAACCGTATTCACCAAATGCCACAAAGTTACAACGAGATGCATTGCCCTTCATTATGCCGCGTTG
>CAZMWN010000397.1:0-1808 GCA_964569935.1 uncultured Pirellulales bacterium | reverse complement strand
CTCCTTCGGATTGTTCCCGGCAGACGACATGTTTATAATGCCCTGTGGAATAACAGGGGTGTTATTGTAAAGATATTTTCACACAAGCTTAACTCAAGGCGTCATCTAAGAAGAGAATGGCAAAGCTTAATGGCTATTGCAAGCCGTGATTTGCGTATGCCTGAACCTTTGTTTTATGGGCAAACTGAAGACGGCGCATGGGCGGTTGTCGTTGAAAAGATAGATAACTCATTAACAGCTTTGGAGGTGTTCGAAAAATTACAGGATCCCGCCACAAAACTTGACCTGCTGATTCTGGTTGGTAAGGAACTGGCTAAACAACATGCAAAGGGAGTTTTACAAAAGGATTTGCATTTGGGAAATTTTCTTTTGAAAGAAGATAAAGTTTTTTTGCTTGATGCAGGGCAGATACAATTCCGGACGGATGAGATTGGCAGGAAAAAGAGCATAGCTCAATTGGCGATGTTGGTACTATACCTATCAGCCAGCGATATTGGATCGGCACGGAAAATTTGTGAAGAATATTTCAAAGTCCGCGGCTGGAATTTTAAGGATACGGATGCGGTATTATTACAAAAACAAATATCTGTGCAACAACAAAGGGGTATCAGACATGGATTGAAAAAATGCCTGCGGACAAGCAAGAGATGTCTGCGAATTAGGGCAGGAGGGACTATTGCTGTATTTGACAAAGATTTTTGTAATGGGGTCGAGCCAATTGATTTTATCAGTCAAATCGATACTTTGATGGGTCGGGGACAGATTCTGAAAAACGGCAATACGTGCTACGTGTCCCGTTTGACATGGAACAGTAAAGATGTTGTAGTAAAACGTTATAATCACAAAGGATTTATTCATTCTTTGCGCCATACAATCCGGAGATCTCGTGCCCGACGATGCTGGCTGCATGGGCATAGACTTGGAATGCTCAATATTTCCACACCAAAACCGCAGGCTTATATTGAGAAGCGCAAAGGATTATTGATTTGGAAATCATATCTGGTGACTGAATATATTCAAGGGCAGAAGCTTTATGATTTTCTGCGGGATGAAAGTGTCAACCAGGAACGGCGTTCAAGTGTAATACAACAGGTTAAAGTGCTGCTTAACAGGCTGGGAAAACACCGTATAGTCCACGGCGATTTGAAACATTCAAATATAATTATCACAAATAATGGCCCTCTTCTGACAGACCTCGATGCCATGCAAGCTCATAAATGGAACTGGTCTTATCGGATCAGGAGGATTAAAGACCTTGAGCGTATCAAATTGGAGTAGGTCTCCATTTCACAAAAGGAACCCAAGCTTATGACAATCATGAGTGAGCTAATGTCGGTGTTTAGATGTGACAGGAAAGCCCCACAAATGGAAAATGCATTCAATGCCCAACGATTCTTTTTTGATAATGATAGTAACATGGTGATATTTGATGTAGGCGCATATATAGGTGAAGTAACCAAAGTCTATAGAGGGCTCTTTCCCTGTGCAAAGATTTATTGCTTTGAACCTTTCGACGACTCTTTTCAAAAACTTGAGAGGCTATCTAACAACAAATTGGTTCATCCTTATCAAATGGCTGTTTCGGATCACCTCGGTAAGATAAAACTATATGTGAATGAAGATCTGACATGTAATTCATTTTTTCCAAGGCCTAAGGGTGGGCCGACGTATTATCCACGGAAGGCCGAACATATTGATCAAATCGAGGTGGATACTATAACAATCGACACCTTCTGCGAACGAGAGAAAATCGAACAGATTGATATTTTGAAATTAGACGTAGAAGGAGCAGAAATGAGAGTGCTTAA
>CAZMWN010000396.1:0-1837 GCA_964569935.1 uncultured Pirellulales bacterium | reverse complement strand
CGACTTCTCCCGATGCTTTTATTAAGTCTCCATAACTGTCAAACGGCTGGATGCGGACGATGAGAGTATCAATCTTACCATCTTCATTTTCATCATATAAACTGGAATAGTTATGAATCTTGACATTTTCGAGTTGGTATAAATTTTCGGCCTTTACACCATCAGGTAATTTTTGCAAAACCTGAACCCGCTCTTTTAATTGGTTATTCTCGGAATTAGTTTGACCGATTTGACTTGTCAATTGAGCTTTTTCCTCTTCTAAGTTTTCGATTTGTACTTGCAGTTGCTTTTTATCGTTCCCTGAATTGCAGCCGGTTAAACATAAAAGAGCACAAGAGCATAGGAGCACAAGAGCCCAAGAACATATTGTCTTATAACTTATGCACTTATGACTTGTGTACTTATTAACTTTCTTCCTGATCTTCTTCATTTGTCTGTTCCCTGACAATTTCTGGTGCTTTTTGGAGAATTCTATCGGCTAATCCATACTCGATAGCTTCAGTAGCTTCCAACCAGAGGTTTCTATCGCAATCCTTTTCGATTTTCTCCGCAGATTGGCCTGTATGTTTTGATAATATTTCATATAGACGAGTTCTCAGGCGGAGTATTTCCTTTGCTTCAATCTCCAGATCTGTTGCAGGAGCAATCAGTTGTCCGGACAACAGCGGCTGATGCAGAAGGATTCTGCTGTTTGCAAGCAGGAACCTTTTGTTTTCCCTGCCGCCGGCCAGTAAAACCGATGCCATACTCGCCGCCTGGCCAACGCAATACGTCGCTACATCGCATCGCAGGAACTGCATCGTATCATAGATAGCCATACCGGCTGAGATGGAACCACCCGGCGAATTAATATAGAAATGAATGTCATTTTTCGTGTCTTCATTGCTCAGAAAGAGCATCTGTGCGACAATTAAATTTGCTGTATCATCGTCGATGGGGCCGCCCAGGAAGACAATCCTGTCTTTAAGAAGTCTTGAATATATGTCGTATGCCCGTTCGGTTCGGCCGCTTTTTTCGATGACAATCGGTACTAAGTTATTATTAACACTCATATTTTTTATCCTAATCTACTAAGATTGATTTTTCTGGTCTTTCTTTTCTTCTTTTCCTTTATCCTTTTTTTTGCCTTCTTCTTCGTGGAGCACTTCATCGATCAGGCCGTATTGGAGAGCTTCATCGGCACTCATGTACCTGTCTCTTTCATTTTCGGCAGCGATTTTTTCAACCGGCTGGCCGGTATGCTCTGAGAGAATTTCGTTTATCATACTTTTTGCCTTGAGGATTTCCTCTGCCTGAATTTTGATATCGGCTGCCTGTCCGCTCACACCGCCCCAGGGCTGATGCAGCATTACTTTTGCATGAGGCAATGCATATCGTTTGCCCTTTGTACCGGCTGCAAGTATTACCGCACCGCCGGATTGTGCTCTGCCTATACAATATGTTGCTACAGGTGAGTGGACAAAGCGTATCGTATCGTAAATCGCCATTGTGTCATCCACACTGCCACCGGGAGAATTGATATACAGGCTGATTTCGCTGTTGCGTTTGAGGTTATCAAGATACAGCATTTTCATAATGACCTCAGCTGCTCGGGCGTATGAGATTTCTCCTATCAGGAAAACAATGCGGTTCTCCAGCAGCATATCGTCAAGACTCATCTGGCGAAAACGCTGGTATTGACCTCCACCACCGCCGTATTGGTTGAATATATCCATATTATTTGCTTTATGCTTAATTAACATTCATTTTTCCTTATTAAATTCAGATTTAGCAGTATAGCTTTATTGTCTGGTTTTAATATATATCGGTTTTTTTGCTATGTTTCTTCTTTTTTGGA
>CAZMWN010000395.1:0-1881 GCA_964569935.1 uncultured Pirellulales bacterium | reverse complement strand
CCCGCACCACGCAGACCTTCGTGTCCGAACTGGTCGTAGCTTTGCCGTTTGTTCGAATCACTCAGGACTTCATAAGCTTCGGCGCATTCCTTGAATTTCGCCTCGGCTTCTTTGTCACCCGGATTCTTATCGGGATGATATTTTATCGCCATGCGCCGATACGCGCGTTTAATCTCGTCTGCGGAGGCTTTCTTGTCTACGCCTAAAACTTTGTAATAGTCTCGTTTGGCCATTGTCTCGTATCCCATGACTTGTCGCTCGTAAATCGGAATTGAAGGCAAATGTCACAGGCCGCTATGTTTTATCTTACAGATCCTGGTATTGGCTCTTCGTCTTTGTCTTTGAGCTCTGTTACCAATACATTAGTGGTCAGCATTAAGCCCGCTACTGAAGCAGCCATTTCCAGTGCGGTCCGGGCAACCTTTGCCGGATCGATAATTCCGGCTTTGAACATATCGACAAACTGGCCGGTGTTGGCATCATAGCCGATATTCTTGCCTTTTTCGAGCAATTGCGCAACAACCACGTCACCGGGTTCACCGCAGTTTTCAACAATCTGGGTTGTAGGTGCTTTTAGGGCGTTGATTACGATATCAAAGCCGATTTTTTCATCGCCTTTTGCCTTTGCTCTGGCTTTTTCTACGTCGCTTATTGCCTGCAGGAACACGATTCCACCACCGGGGATAACGCCTTCCTGGGTTGCTGCTCTTGTTGCGTGAAGTGCATCGTCCAGCAAGTCTTTGCGTTCCTTCATTTCTGTTTCGGTTGCGGCCCCGGCCTTGATGACGGCGACGCCAGCGGTCAATTTTGCTAAACGCTCCTGTAGTTTCTCACGGTCATAATCACTGGTTGTTTTCTGAATCTGATTGCGGATCTGGTCACAACGTGCATTAATATCTTTCTTTTTGCCGGCCCCTTCGATTATTGTTGTTGTTTCTTTGTCCACAACGATTTTCTTGGCCTGGCCTAATTGGGAAATTTCGATTTTCTCGAGCTTAATTCCCAAATCCTCGGAAATCACCTGCCCGCCTGTCGCCACGGCTAAGTCGGCTAACATGGCCTTCCTGCGGTCTCCGAAGCCGGGAGCCTTGACCGCACATACTTTCAGAATGCCTTGCAGGCGATTAATAACCAGTGCGGCTAATGCCTCACCTTCGACATCTTCAGAGATGATGAGTAGAGGTTTGCCTACCTGAGCTATTTTTTCAAGCAGGGGGATAAACTCGCGGACATTGGATATCTTCTTCTCATGCAGCAGGATGTAAGCGTCTTCGAGTACTGATTCGAGCGTCTCGGCGTTTGTCATAAAATATGGTGAGATGTAGCCCTTCTCGAACTGCAGACCTTCGACAACGCTCAGCTCGTTTTGCATCCCTTTGCCTTCCTCAACTTCGATAACACCATCATTGCCGACTCTATCAATTGCTTTGGCTAATATTTCTCCGACATCAGGATCGTTATTTGCGCTGATGGTTGCGACCTTCGCTATATCGCCGTGACCTTTTACAGGAACGCTGACCGACTGTATGTATTTGATGGCGGCTCCAGCGGCTTTGTTGATTCCTCGCTGAATAGACATGGGATTTGCGCCGACAGTCACGTGCTTTAAGCCCGCCAGGTAGATCGCTTCAGCAAGAACGGTTGAAGTTGTGGTCCCGTCACCGACAATGTCGGATGTTTTGCTGGCGACCTCATTTACCATCTTTGCACCCATATTTTTAAATGGTTCGGGCAGTTCAATCTCCTTGCTGACCGATACGCCATCCTTTGTCACTTTTGGTGAGCCCCAGCTTTTATGCAGGATAACGTTTTTACCGGTCGGGCCAAGAGTCACTTTAACCGCTCCGGCCAATTGTGACAGGCCGTCTTTAAGCTGTGCCC
>CAZMWN010000394.1:0-1944 GCA_964569935.1 uncultured Pirellulales bacterium | reverse complement strand
TTAAGGGCATCAGAATCATTTACGACCAGATATTGGATATTCTTAAGGCAAACGGCGTAGAGCAGATTGAAGCATTAGGTGAAAATTTCAACCCGGCCATGCACGAAGCAATGATGCAAAAGGCTGAACCTCAGAAGGAAGATAACATTATCCTGCAGGAATTTCAAAAGGGATACAAACTCTACGGCCGAGTGATTCGTCCCGGCAAGGTAGTTGTTAATAAACTTACACAAGTACAGGACAAAACAGATTTGCAGCAGCAAATAAACGAAGACAAGGCCGTTGACGAATTTGAGACAACCGATCCGGAGTAATTGTAATGCCGACTTATGAATATATATGCGAAGGCTGCGGACACGAGTTTGAAAAATTTCAGACTATAACAGCTAATTCTTTACGAACCTGCCCTAAATGCGGCAAAAAGAAACTCAAACGTCTTATCGGAACCGGAGCAGGCATTATCTTCAAAGGCTCCGGATTCTACCAAACCGATTACAGAAGCGAAAGCTATAAAAAAGCCGCCGAAAACGAAAAGAAAAGCCCCGACGATAAAAAGAAAGAAACAAAAAAAACCGACAAAGATTCAAAAACCAACACAAAGGACCAAAAGAAATCAGCCTAATCCGCCAGTTACTATTGATTTAATGATATGATCATTTACTGATACGAGAATTTATCTGTGAATAGGAAAAAGTAGTTTAAGTGTTACCGGTGACAATAGTAAACTCCCCATTTTCGAAAAAGACGTCCTTCACCTGTACACCTCTAATATTCTTTTTTTGAAATAATTTGTCAACATCGATAAAAATATTTGGATATTCATATTTCATATATGCCGGTATTTTGAGTTCAAATGCCTGATTAAATCCGTTCATGATTTCATTTACCTGACCGTTAACAAGAGTAAGCTCAAATACCATATTGCCATTCTCAAAGTTTAGGTATCTTAACGAGGCAGGAATAAACGGCAGAATAAATGATTGAGTGTTTATCACGAAATGGATTTCGTTATCTTTAACTCTTGCCCGGGCTATATTTCGAGGTAAAATTTCATTAGAAATAAGGATTTCTACAAGCTCTTCAAGACTTAAAATTATTTTTGCCATGGTGTCCTTCGCATTATCATAACAGTTCCGTGACTAATATAAGTAAATATGTTAGGATTTTGCAATCATCTTTCATAAACTTTCGGTTAATAAATTGTAAGTTTCCGAACCGAGAAGCTAAGAATGCACTAAATTCTACAATGACGTTAAAAACAGATAAGTGTATATAGAAAGTTTTTTTCAGTGAAGATAGTAAAATATCCAAAGTTTACTGAAATCTCCATGGATCTGCGGCCTTTCCTCCATCCAAAGTTTCAAAACCTCGCTGAGGGGATTTCAGAATTTACCTTTGCAAATATCTATCTGTTCCGGCAGCGTCATAATTACAGAATATCCCAGCTGGAAAATGAACTAATTATCATAACCGGCAAAGATGACGAAGAGCCTTTCTTTATTCTTCCCTTCGGACTTCCGGATAAAATTATCTTGAGAGATATTTTTAATAAATACAAGATGCTCAAATGCGCTTTGGAATCACAGGCGGAAATATTAAAAAAATCAGGTTACTTTATTTACGAAGACAGGGACAATTTTGACTACCTGTACTCAAGGGAAGATATGGTGAACCTCACGGGTAGAAAATTCCATAAAAAGAAAAATCTGCTGAATATCTTTATCAGGAATAATGAATGCCAGGCAAAACCTCTGCTCGAAGAATATAGAGATGATGCGATGCAGATTCTGGAGCGGTGGCATAGCCAACACGGCCGGCCAAATGATTTTATCGCAGCAAAAGAAGCTCTGGAGAAAATGTGGCCGTTGCAACTATGCGGCGGAATTTTTTATATCGACCGACAACCAACCGCTTACTGTCTCGGTGAAGAACTGGCACTTGGAA
>CAZMWN010000393.1:0-2013 GCA_964569935.1 uncultured Pirellulales bacterium | reverse complement strand
AAAAAAAATGCCAACAACAATATATAAAAAATAATTAAAACTATATCCCAACACGACGCACTTAATATATAAAATCATATTTCAAAAATAGGATGTAAAAAGTTTTTATAATTACCCTTTAGCCTGTATTGTACGCATTCCTTTGACAAACGACCGTCGGAGGTTAAAATAAACGCGGGTCGGTCAAATTATGGTTTTTAACTAAGGTGCAAGAGATATGAATTTTAGAATGAAAAGATTAGCCTCTTTTGTTTTGATTATACTCTTTTTTTTTATTCCGGTCCTCGCACAGGAGCAACCTGCATCACAGCCGGAGGAGATTATTAAGCTTGCAGATATTCGATTACGCGACGTGTGCATTTTGCCGGATACGGCTTCGAAGACTTACTACATGATAGGGCCGGGACGCAGGAGCGTTCGAGCTTACACAAGTACAGACCTGGTGAACTGGAAAGGGCCACAGACCATTTTCAGTCCACCGGCGGATATTTGGGGTGACATACGTGTAGTTAGTATCTGGGCGCCTGAGTTGCATGCTTATAAAGGCAAATATTATCTGTTCCTGACATTTGACACGCGCAACCGTTTCGAGGAGCAGTGGCGCAACTGGCTGCCTCGTGTGACTCGCGGCTCGCAGGTACTGGTGTCCGATTCGCCTACGGGACCGTACGAGCCGTTTCAGAACCGCTCTACATTGCCTGTTGACATGATGACACTCGACGGGACACTGTGGGTCGAGGACGACGTGCCCTATATGGTATTCTGCCATGAATGGGTGCAGATTAAGAACGGGACAATCGAGTATATCCGATTGAAAAAGGACTTGTCGGAGACCGACAGTGAACCGAAACGCTTATTCGACGGCAGCGATGCGGCATGGAGCAAAAAATCGCCTCGATACGGCTGCCATGTCACGGACGGGCCCTATCTTTACACGAGCAAGTCCGGCAAGCTATTTATGATTTGGACCAGCGGGGGATACACCGGCTACACTCTGGGTATCGCCATATCATCGTCGGGCAAGCTGGCCGGCCCGTGGCAGCAGCAGGACGAACCTCTTTATAAGGATGACGGCGGACACGGAATGCTGTTCACAACGTTCGACGATAAACTGATGATGGTCTTGCATTCGCCGAACAACCGGGATGCGAGGCCTCGCATTTTTGAATTGCAAGATACGGGCGAAACCCTGAAAGTCGTAAAGGAATTTACCGGTTGATTATCACTGGCAGGTTCAAGATAATAATACCCAGCCGTCATAATAAATCCGGCCACACGGGTTGTAAGCGATGGGAGGCGAAACCGCAGAAGCAAGCAGATTTAAAAGTCGTGGTGCTCTTCGATGTGGATTTGGACGTTTTCCCTGTAGCCTTCGGACGGTTCGGAATCGGCCTTGTCTAATTTTTTGGAAGCCCAGAAGATTTTAACGGCGGTGATTCCGCAGCCGATACCGGCAATGAAAAATACCAGCGCAGCGAGTGTAGCGAAGAACTTCGGCAAAAGGTAAATCATAAAGCCAAAGCCTATTAGTATCATCCCTACGATGAATATTCCCGTAGCAACACTTCTTGAGGCCTGGGAAATTGCATTTGTGTAATAACGAAAAACCATAATTTACATTTCATTTTAATTGAGAAAGAAAACGGGTTCCACACTCGGCGGAACCCGCTCGCTAATATTGACTTTTTAATACATTCCTCCGCCCGGAGGCATAGCCGGAGCTGCTTCCTTCTTCTCAGGAATCTCGCTAACGACCGCATCGGTTGTCAGCAGCAGCGCAGCAATTGAAGAGCCGTTCTGGAGTGCGACTCTTTCGACTTTTGTCGGGACAATCACGCCGAACGAGACCATGTCACCATATTCCTTGCTCAGGGCATTGTAGCCGAAGTTCTTATCCTTGCTTTCCATAACTTTCTGGGCCACAATTGAGCCGTCAAGCCCTGCGTTCTCGGCGATTTGCTTGATTGGCGCCACAAGTGCTCTTCGGACTATATCAACGCCGATTTTTTCGTC
>CAZMWN010000392.1:0-2046 GCA_964569935.1 uncultured Pirellulales bacterium | reverse complement strand
AAAAGCTGTTGTCCTATCACGCTATCAGCCAGGTTGGTTATATGATTCTCGGTATAGCAACCGGGACACCTTTGGGTATTGCTGGTGGTCTGTTCCATATGCTCAACAATGCCATCTATAAATGTTGTTTGTTCTTGTGTGGAGGAGCAGTGGAACAACAGACCGGGACGGCTGATCTTGAAGAGCTTGGAGGTCTGGGAAAGAAAATGCCCTGGACTTTCGCTGCATGCCTGATAGCCGCTCTAAGTATTTCCGGTATTCCGCCCCTGAATGGATTTGTATCCAAATGGATGATTTATCAGGGTGTAATTCAGATGGGAGCAGAGAAGGCTGGTGCAACAGCCGGATTGTGGCCCCTATGGCTGGTTGCGGCTATGTTTGGCAGTGCGCTTACATTGGCATCGTTTGTTAAGCTCATACATTCAATATTCCTTTCCCGTATGCCGAGCGAATTGAAGGAGGTCAGGGAAGTTTCCGGCATTCAAATTATTCCTATGGTAGTGCTTGCAATATTATGTGTGATTTTTGGAATATTTTATTATAACGTGCCGCTGAAGATGTTTATTTATCCGGCATTAGATATAATCGAAGAACCTACATTGAGTACATGGGGTGCCGGACTGGCAACAATTTTAATAGCAGCGGGGATATTGATAGGCATACTTATCTGGCTTATTGGAAGATTATCTGCCAAGGTCAGAATCGTACCTACCTGGACGTGCGGCGAAATTATGCAAAATGACCAAATGATAATACCCGGAACGCATTTCTATAAAACTGTTGTGCAGATGGACGGTTTGAAACAGCTTTACAGCGGTCAGGAAAAGGGTTACTTTGATACTTATGACCAAGGTGGAAGATGCGGACTGTGTCTGACGGATTTTCTGCGGTGGCTTCATTCCGGGGTCCTGCCCATATATTTAACCTGGATAACTTTAGGATTGCTTGTGGTTTTGTTTGTGATTTGCGGAATTTGGTGAGGTTAATATGGCAATTTTCTATATTTTATTACTTTTCATTTTGATTGCTGCTATCGTTGCAGTTGAGACCAAAAATTTATTAAGCGCTGTAATATGCGTTGGGGCAATCGGCTTCGGCGGGTCCTTGATGTTTGTGTTTCTCAGAGCGCCGGATATTGCGATAACACAAATTGTAGTGGAAGTACTGGGATTGATTTTGCTGATTCGGGCAACGATTGCCCGTGATTTGACATTTATCAGCGGCGACAGGGAGTTCTTTGGAACGATTGTTTCTGTTGTAATTGTTTTTATCATTTTCCTGGCCGGTGTTAGAGTTTTTGAGACGTTACCCGAATTCGGTAAGCCCATCTTTGCTGAAACTCCGGATGCCGCTTCCCAAACGTACATCGAAAAAGGTCTGGAAGATACAGGAGCAGCAAACCTTGTGACTTCGGTTATTCTTGATTATCGTGCTTACGATACGCTTGGTGAGGCGACAGTGCTGTTTACATCAATTATCGGAGCGACAGTTATTTTACGAAGGAAGAGTAAAAAATTACTGGAGGACCCGGACGTATGAAAGGTATGACGGTAATAGTAAAAACTATCAGTAGCTGGGTAAAGGTGCTTATTGTCCTGTTTGGGATTTACATTATTCTGTTCGGCCACCTGACTCCCGGAGGCGGTTTTGCCGGCGGTGTGATTTTAGCTTCTTCTTATGTGCTGTTAATGCTGGCTTTCGGAAGAGAGCTTGTACAAAAAAACCTTCCTTCGACGCTTAGCTCGAAGCTTGATTGTATCGGAGCGTTTGCCTTTGGTATGATAGCGATTACGGGATTCGTTTTTGGCGGAGTTTTCTTTAATAATTTCCTGGTTCAGTATGGCGAGAAGTTCAATTTAATAAGCTCCGGCACTATTCCACTATCGAATATTGCGATTGGAGTGAAAGTCGGCGCTTCGCTATTTCTTGTCATCTTTAGTTTATCGACCTGCTGTAAAAATACAGAATTGGACAGCAACTGAAAAAGGAGTCCAAACGATGCTTTATGCGTTGTGCTTTTTATTGTTTATGATTGGGCTTTATTGT
>CAZMWN010000391.1:0-2051 GCA_964569935.1 uncultured Pirellulales bacterium | reverse complement strand
GCAAAGCCCATTACGCCCAGGCCGATTTTGCGATTTGCCTGGGCCAACTGGACGGTGTCTCTGACAGGATAATCACAGGCATCTATGATATTATCCAGAAACCGTACAGACAGTTGCACAGTTTCAGCCAGAGCGGGCCAATTTATATCCGCTCCGGATCTGGTGACATTTACGAATTTGGTCAGATTGATACTGCCTAACGTGCAGGCTTCGTACGGCAGCAACGGCTGTTCGCCGCAGGGATTAGTCGCTTCGATTTCACCGAGACGGGGCGTTGGATTGTCACGATTAATCCGGTCGATGAAAACGACTCCCGGTTCTCCGGTTTTCCGAGCGGATTTGACAATCATTTTCCATATATTGCCGACAGTGTAATATTTACCTGATCGCTGCGATTCCGATTCCTGTTTAGGAAAAAATTTATGCAAATCATCTATCGAATAGTTAGCAATATCAAGATTCAGCGGGAGCAAATACTTTTCCTGCGTGCGGGGATTTATTACTATATGCAAATCATTCGCAGAATTGAGCGCCTTCTTCATCCAGCTATCGGTGACCTTCACGGAGATATTGAAGTTGGTGAATGCTTTCAGGTTTTTCTTGGCGTGCAGGAACTTGAGGATGTCGGGATGTTCGAGACTCATCATTCCCATATTTGCACCGCGGCGAAAAGCCCCCTGCTGAATTGCGTTGGTTGTCTCGGAGAAAACACGCCAGAAACTAATCGGCCCAGATGTTGTCCCCCCGCTGGATGCGACACGGTCGCCGGTTGGCCTCAACCTATCGAAGGAAAAACCCGTACCACCTCCGGCCTGCTGAATCAGAGCGGTTTGTTTTATTGCCTCGAATATCCCTTCTATACTATCCTCGACCGGCAGTACAAAACAGGCGCTGAGCGTGCCGCGTCGTTGTGCGTTCATAAGGGCCGGAGAGTTCGGCAGGAACTTCAGCAAAGCCATAAGATCGTAATATTTCCTGTGCCATTGCCTGATTTCGCTACTGCCGGCTCCGTACCTGACTTCAGCCTGTGCTATCAACGACGCCACCCTGCTGAAAAGTTGGGCCGGCATCTCGATACACTTGCCGTGCTCGTCTTTGATCAGGTACCGACTTTGGAGAATCTTCAATCCGGTCTGGCTCAGTACAGGAGATTCTCCGGGGACGGGATATGTATTAAACTCTGTCATAACACTTTAGAACAACGGAAAAATTAAAGAGAAAAATGCAAAACACAAGGCTTAAAGATAAAACTAACTCAATTGAATTTTCAGTTTTCAATTTTCCTTTTTTTGAGCCATTTAAAACGGAAGACGTCACGAATTTTTTCGCTGAACCGAATCCCAAGCCGCTGCGTGCTGGCTTTGAACTCCGCTTGTTCCAAATCCCCTGTTGTAACTTTTGCACGTTTTCTGCCGAAGACCGAGAGTAATCCAGCCGCAATCAAACCGAGAAAGGAATTTATTTTTGTTCGAGTAGACATTTGTTTATTTCACAGAACGCAGTATATAATTTGCAAATGTTCAACTATTAACAATAAACAATGAACCATTAACTAAATTATCTTTGTACCGCTAATTTGAGCGAAGCTAATAATTCTTCACCGGTCCTGCTGATTGATTCGGACGTGCCGAATAATTGGTGCCTGTCCAGAATCTCCGGCTGCTGGTCATAATATCTCTGGACCGCTTCGATTCCTCCTTCTGCCGGGCCATTGGTTTTGTATTGGCCTTCCAAAAGCCATGAACTGAATTCATTATCATACTCAGCAGGATAGATAAGAGCCACGGCAAATTTCTCTGGGCTGTATTGTGCCAGGTGAACTTTGGCGCGGCTCGGCGGAACGGCTTTTACAGCTAAATTAACCAGCTCTTTG
The DNA here is from genome assembly GCA_964569935.1 of uncultured Pirellulales bacterium. Classification (GTDB taxonomy): domain Bacteria; phylum Planctomycetota; class Phycisphaerae; order Sedimentisphaerales; family Anaerobacaceae; genus JAFGPS01. The sequence continues at coordinate 178 of CAZMWN010000391.1, read as the reverse complement.
AAATCCTTTTGGGCGGTTTCCTGCTCGTCTGAATAAAAGAACATACCGGTTTCGAGCTGGAATGTTTCCGCCGTGATACCCTTTAGTTCCAGCTTACCATCGGGATAGGCCCTGTGGATTTTATACACTTTACCATCTCTATATTGTTCGCTTTCGAGAAGCTCAGCAATTTCCGGGG
>CAZMWN010000390.1:0-2051 GCA_964569935.1 uncultured Pirellulales bacterium | reverse complement strand
GTGCGTTTATGGACAGAATGCTTATGGAGTCTTATCCTTACCGTATCATCGAAGGCATGTCAATAGCTGCCTATACTGTCGGGGCCGATGAGGGTTACCTATACATTCGTGCAGAATATCCGCTCGCTGTTGATAGGATAAGCAGGGCGATAGAGAATTGCCTCCAAAGAAATTTTCTCGGCGATAACATTTTGCAGAGTGGTTTTTCGTTGCATCTTAAAATTGTCCCCGGCGCCGGTGCATTTGTCTGTGGCGAGGAAACTGCCCTGATGGCCAGTATAGAAGGCCGTCGTGGTATGCCGAGGCTGCGGCCGCCATATCCGGCTCGAAGTGGATTATGGGGCAAACCAACTCTTATTAATAACGTCGAGACATATTGTGTTGTCCCCTGGATTATTCGCAACAGCCCCGAAGCATTTGCAGGACTTGGAACAGGTCACAGCAAGGGCACAAAGGTTTTTGCTCTGGCCGGTAAAATCGCTCATGGAGGGTTGATTGAAGTGCCTATGGGTATCTCAATACGCCAGGTTATAGAGGATATTGGCGGCGGGATTGCCGGTGGACTGAAGTTAAAGGCAGTGCAGATTGGCGGTCCATCCGGAGGGTGTGTACCGGAGGAACTGGCCCATACATCCGTGGATTATGAGGCTCTCAAAGGTGTCGGGGCAATGATGGGTTCCGGCGGTATGGTGGCATTGGATGAAACCGACTGTATGGTTGATATCGCTCGCTACTTTCTGCAGTTTACACAGAATCAATCGTGCGGCAAATGCACTTTCTGTAGAATAGGCACCAGGCGTATGCTGGATATTCTTGAACGTTTGTGTGAAGGCCAGGGTAAAAGCACGGATATTGAAGAGCTTGAACACCTTGCGGAAATTGTACAGAATTCCAGTTTGTGCGGACTTGGCAAGACAGCACCAAATCCGGTCCTGTCCACTATCAAATATTTTCGTGATGAATATGAAGCTCATATTGCCGGGCGGTGTCCGGCGGCAAGATGCAAAGCCCTTATTACTTATTCGGTGACGGATGATTGTATCGGATGTACCTTGTGTGCCCAGCATTGTCCGGTAGATGCTATTGCGATGTTGCCGTATCAGAAACACGAAATCGATTCCGAGAAATGCATTCGCTGTGGGACATGCAGGAATATATGTCCGGCGGATGCAGTGAAGGTACAATAAGAAATGCCTGTATTAACCATAGACAATCGTAAAGTGGAGGTTGAGGACGGCGCTACTATACTCGACGCCGCCGGCAAGCTTGGGATCGAGATTCCAACGATGTGTTTTCTCAAAGGTTATGAGCCGGCAACCAGTTGTATGATTTGTATAGTTCAAGTTGAAGGTCTGGCCAATTTTGTACCTGCCTGTGCGACTATCGCTGAAGAAGGTATGATAGTCCGTAGCAGTTCGGAACAGATTCATCAGGCAAGAAGAGCGGCTCTGGAATTATTGTTGAGCGATCATTTGGGTGATTGTCTTGGACCCTGTGACGTCACTTGTCCGGCACACATGAACATTCCCTTGATGATTCGCCAGATAGCATCGGGCGAACTGCTTGATGCAATAGCAACTGTGAAAAAAGACATTGCTTTGCCGGCAGTGCTGGGACGGATTTGTCCGAAACCTTGCGAGCGGGTATGCAGACGGGCGGATTATGACCAGGCGGTTTCAATTTGTCTGTTGAAACGATATGTGGCTGATGTCGATTTGCAATCAGCGCAACCATATTCACCGCCCTGCAAGCCGGGAAAATCCAAGCGTGTAGCCATTATCGGAGCCGGTCCCGCTGGATTGGCTGCTGCCTATTATCTCTCCCAGGAAGGATTCGGCTGTACCATTTTCGATGACCACGAAAAACCGGGGGGGATGCTGCAGTATGCGGTTTCACAAAAGGAGCTTCCAAGAGATGTGCTTGATGCTGAAATTGAATTAATTATAAGGCTCGGCGTGAAGTTTCAGGGCCAAACACGAATAGGCACTTCCCTGTCATTGGAAGATTTACAAAAGGATTTTGATGCCGTGTTTGTAGCGATTGGTCAGCTT
>CAZMWN010000389.1:0-2053 GCA_964569935.1 uncultured Pirellulales bacterium | reverse complement strand
TTTTCAGACCAGGCCTTGTTTGGGTCAACCTCCAGCCCCAGCGTTGTCCCCAGCATCCCGGCAGCCAAATCTTCAGCCATATCTGCTGCGGTCTGTTGGTTCATTCCATAGCTGTGTACTTCACTGAGGTATCCCCACTGGCTGCGATCTCTTGGAACGGCAACTCCTATGCCGGAGGCCACCATCCTACCGTGTTCATCGGTGTCGGAGCGTGCCAAAACACAATAGCATATCTCGCCGGGTTTTAATTTTTTCAATCCGTTTTCCCTGCTTACCATCTTACACTTTGGCGGTAGAATAGACGAAACCTGCACTAAATTCTGCTGTGCCACACCCGCCGTTCTCAACGCTTCTTCAAAGGACTTCAATTGGTACTTATGCCGACCAAGGCCCTTGGTTAGAAATACTTTAGTAGGAACAAGACTGCTCATTTATATCTCCATTACCAAAATGCAGTTATAAATCCTTTCCGATCGTTTGGTTTGAAAATTATATATCCTAGCGCTAACTACACAATCAAAATCCTCCAAATAGAAAATATTTTCACATTTTTTCTATGCTATCTTACAAAAATATCAGGTCGCTATCATCTTAATAACGGTTTTTATTCACTCAATCCATATATTGCTTATTACCTCATACTGCCGCATCCGGTTTAAGACAGATATATTTGGAGAATATGTAAGGACTAAGATATTGCAAACTGAAAGAAACAATCACAATTAACAGAATAATGGTAAAATCACATGAAGTACGATGTCGGTTGAAAAATGAGAAATCATAGCCGATTCCAAACCCTTCTTCCAGTAAAGCCACCCAAAAACAATCCCGGCTATACCATTCAAAGCAATGGCACGTACAACAACAAGAGGAGTAATCTGCTGAAACATGGCTGTCATCGGCAAATGACCAAGCCCGAACAGAACACTTACCATGATTATTGCAATCCAAACACCAGAGTTTGTTGGTAAGCCGGCTCGTGTTCGTTTAATTTTATATGATATCCAAACAAATAACGTCATCAGAAAAAGTCTCATTGCGATTTCTTCGCCTATACCACCATAAAAAGAAACCAAAAATCTCTGCCACAACGGCGGCTCTGCCTGTGATGCAGTTACCGGTTCAATGAAAATTGCAAATGCAAATCTATCCAGAATGAAAACTGATATTCCAACCAAAACACCAAGTATGATAGAAATCCATAGAATCGATTTTAGCTTATTTTCTATTGATTCCGCTTTTATCCAACTCTCTAATACAGGTGCACCCAAACCGACCTTTTTTCCGAGATATAAACCGACGAAAATCATGATAGAGAACATTAATATAGCCTGGATAATCTGAGCAGATATGAGTATCGGCAAAGGAATGGGCGGCCGTTCTGTACTCGAAAGGAATAAAGACCAAATATATGGTAATACGGCTATGGTGGCAAGAACACTCGCTGTAAGCAAAATAAAATACAGCTTTCTATTAACGCCGGCCCTGTCAAACAGACCCATATTTTCTGTCCTTGTGTCTGATTATTACAGCTTTACCAAATAACAGGTAATCCATTTATATCTAACTGATATGCATTCTTCCGGTCCCTACAACTTATCGTCGTAAGCTTTGACGACTCAATTAAAACCTGTTACCGAAGCTCTCATTGTCTGTTCGATAAGCCTTCGCTTCTGCCACTCAAGAACTTTTTATTCGTATATTCTCTTCTTCTACAAGATGTTCCGAAGCTGTTTTACAATTTTACAAAACCAGCCTGCTAACATGGAAATTGTCTCGGATTTTTGCTATGCCGCTTCACTGGTCTTCGGCGGATTCTGGTCTTTAATCACGCTCGTTGCCGCTTTAATCACACCGGCGATATCCGCCAGGTCCGTAGGTATAATAATCGAATTGTTGGTCTTTGCGAGATTTCCAAACTCATTTAAGTATTGCTCGGCGATTCGAAGGTTCACGGCATTAATGCCACCCTCTTCGTTGATCGCCTTTGCAATTTCTTTGATTCCGAGTGCGGTCGCTTCGGCCACTCTTTGAATCTCAACCGCCCGTCCTT
>CAZMWN010000388.1:0-2066 GCA_964569935.1 uncultured Pirellulales bacterium | reverse complement strand
CCCATGGCACCTTCCATAGTCTGCAACATACTGATGCCGTCGAGTGCATTACGAGAACCCTGCTGGAGCACGGCGATGTCTGCCCGCATCAACTCACGAACAGCCAAACCGGCTGCGTCGTCCTTCGCACTGTTGATGCGCAAACCTGACGACAACCTTTCGACCGATTTGGCCAAAGCATCGTAGCTCATGCCAAGGTGTCGAGCAGCGTTTGCTGCCATAACATTGTTCTTAATTGCTAACATATCTTTGACTCCTTAAAAAACCAGACACTTTTGTTTAAGTCTTGTTAACATAACCGAATTTATTTCAATTGAAGGTGCATTAAGCACGCTACAATATTTCGTTTCTATTGGCCATTATCGACTAAAAAAGAAGATACTTGAGGAATTTCTTTGAGGGAAGAAGGTGTAAAATAGTTGGACCGGTAATCCAAAAGAAAACAGGATAGATATTGGTTATAGAAGTTGGAAAAAATTAAAAGGATTTGAGAATATAGCAACACAGTCAATCAATAATAAAAAAATTTAAAAAGTGTATCACATTATCGGACATCAAAAAGTCTTTGTGGCTTTATAACGCAACAATTGTTACTATATTATGTGTTTCTAATTAACAAGGATATGTATTATTCCAAGATATCAATTGAGATTCAATCAATACAATATGTGATGAAGCCGGCAATAACACTTATCATATAAATGTGATTGTATCCAAATATATCACAATGCTTAGGTGTACCGACTTTATTTACTGGAATACCCTTTTGATATAATTATAGGTCCAAAAGGACAATATATGCTGATCCATGTTGGGTAAAATAGTGAGTGAGTTCTTTCATTGAACTGGGCATTGACAAAATAAAAAGGAAGGCAGTACAATATTGCCAGTAGCGATTGTATAGCTACACACATAGATGGGAGACTCTTTTTGTTACCAATTGACAATAGAGAGAATGAGAACGACACACTATGCAGAAAAACAAGTATGGGCAGTATGGAAAGTCTCTCTACCAACTCCGTTTCCGGATTGACTGTCAATCAAGCTCTGGACCTCGCATTTTCCCACTACGATTCGGGACGTCTATCGGAAGCTGAACAACTCTGTCGGCTGGTTCTCCAAAAGGTTACATGTCATGTTGATGCGATGCAGTTGCTCGGGATTCTTCTTGAACGAAGGGGCCAATATGACGAGTCGGTACAGTTTCTCCAAGAGGCTATCAGGCAAGCACCAGACCATGCCCACCTTCATAATAGCCTGGGAATGACGCTGCATAAACTGGATAAGCTCCATGAGGCTGTCTCGGAATTCAGCAGGGCACTTGAGATTCAACCGGATTTTGCAAAAGCTCACAACAATCTCGGTGTTGCGTTAATGAAGCTTGGCCGTATGGATGAGGCAATAACCACCTGCAGGCAGGCAATCCGCCTCCAAAGTGATTTTAAAGAGGCCCACAACAATCTCGGGCTGGCACTAAAAAAAATCGGAGAGTTGGAGAACGCAGTAACATCATACAAGAAAGCGTTAAACCTTGATCCCGAATATGCCGCGGCCCTAAGCAATCTCGGTATGGCATTGATTGCTCAAGGGAGATTCAAAGAGGCGGAGGAAAACCTGCAAAAGGCAGTGACCCTGGACCCTAATTCAGCCGAATTCCGAAACAATCTTGGGATTCTATTTAACCGGCAGGAGTGTTTTGAAGAGGCTGTTGCCGCAAGCGAAAAAGCTATATCTATACGTTCTGACTATGTGGAAGCCCACAACAATCTTGGTACTGCATTAATCGAGCTCGGCCGATTCGCTGAGGCAAATGCCGCTTTTGAAAAGGCAATTGCCATTGATCCTCAATGTGCAGAGGCACATCATAACCGCTCTCTTGTTTTGTTGTTGACAGCTCAATTTGAGCAGGGATGGGAGGAACACGAATGGCGCTGGCGACATGATGGTTTTTCCACACCTCTTCGACCATTCTCTCAGACATGGTGGGATGGCTCTTTGGAAGGCGTGACAAAACTGCTTGTGTGGGCCGAACAAGGTATTGGAGACGAAGTGCAGTTTTCAGGGCT
>CAZMWN010000387.1:0-2082 GCA_964569935.1 uncultured Pirellulales bacterium | reverse complement strand
CAGTGATACTGCGAACTCGACGTCACGATCCCTTCGACGTCCCACTCATTCGTATACAGCAGAAACCGAATCATCGAACATTGGTCGTCGATTTCACCATCCGTTGTCGCGATGATACGTGGTTTTCCGATATTATTTATTATATTGGAAAGCTTGGAGTTAATTTTTAAAAGATTCCTTCCCTCAATATTTGTATCTTGTCCATACAAACTGGCTCCCATGACGATAATCAGAATCGCTGGAAGAATCCCGCAGGCCATTTTATCTGCCTTCGATTGTTCCCGTAATTTTACCATTTCGTTTTCAAACTCCTCTTAAATATTAATGTTGTTTTCTTTTATCTGTGATAATACAGGTCCCAACACATATACTTGGAAATAACTTCATACAGTACGTCCGCACAGTGAGTTCGCGTCATAGCTACGTGATGTTCGAAGCCATTCTGGCACATATAGGATAACAGTTTCCTAAGCTTTGGAACCTTACAGACGGCAATCCCGCCATCCATATCAAATGGGTCATCGGTGAATTCCCCTTCTCCAAGATAAGTCTTGATCCTGCCTTTAACATCATCGGTTGAAATCCGGAAATAAGTCATCTCACCGGGGGCAACATGTCCCTTGACGGCCCCGAAACATTTTTCCCTACCTATAGTCTCTCCTAAAATATCAAGTTCGGATATTTCAATATCGTTTCCCATAAAACTTTTCGGATAGTTGCTGCAATGAGTGCACACACATTTATCTCTTTCTTTGCCGTAATTGTTGTTCCAGTCCAGAAAGCCGGGAATTTTTCCTGAGGCGAGCAAAAGCGCGTACATCGAAACCGCACCTGCAACATCCACCTCGCAGGCGCTTGGCATGAAATTTTCTCCCATTAAACTCATCGATAAGCAGCTGGCACATCCATAATTGTCCTGTATGGAGGTCCAGCATTGTACGGCACTGGCATTCAGTTGGTTTTCCGACATCCAGTCGTCAATGACAGCCGAGAGCTTGGCCTGCTTGAGAATACTTTCCTGCTTTATATGTCTGGGAATATTTCCATAATTTTTTATTTGATTGAGTTTTCGCCGGACATTGGGTGCCCTATCGTTAAGTTGTTGTGCCTTTGAGATGATTTCAGACAGATCCACCGTCACGACGGTGACACCGGAATCCTGCAGAAGTTTCTCACTGAATCGCACCGTTTGAAAAGCAGCCGGCCTGGCACCAATCGCCCCAACCCTCGCGTTTCTCAATCCCTTTACGACTCGACAGATGCGGGCAAAATAATCGATGTCTTTTCCAAACAGATCGCCGTCGATATCACAAGTGTGTTCGGATGTATCGGTAAACGGTATGCTATATTGATACAGGTTATTGCACACCGACAACTTCCCGCAAAATGCGTCCCGTCTGCCGTGTACATCGACCGCATCCAACCTATCATTACAGGCCTGCACAAGCACGGGGACGTTCAATTTGGCCAGAGCAAGAGTTTGTACCACTCCCAGCTCATCGCCGAAGTTCGGCAGGACCACAATGATACCATCGATATTATCCTGTTTCTGTTTGAACAGCTCGGCACACTTGTGCGCATCGGCAAGTGTTTCGATGGCACCGTGCGCAGTGGCATTTTGGGGAAGAATCACATTTGAATAGCCCAGCGATTTAAGCTTATACAACAATTGTTTCCTGCCCTGTTTGGCAAGTTTAGGATTGAAAAAGCCCCTTGTCCCGACAATCAGACCAAACGTCAATTTCTTCTTCATCATATCCGTTCGGAGTATGAACGGGCCATTGGCACATCAGGCCAGGAAGCGTGCCTGGAATAGTCGCTTGCCAGATATAGCGCGCAATCTGAATTCCAGTATCCTGAAATAGTCCCGCCTGCTGTACTTCAACCAGAAATGCGGTCTTCTCTCCCTGCTGCGACGTGACGGTTACGTTGAGGACCACTTCAAACAAACTGTCTTCCAGTTCATTCACCGAGGTGTTGACCTGAAGCTCCACGTCGGGTTTGAACTCCTGAGTAAATATTACCGGCGAGTTGGGTGTCTCGAAGGAAACGTCCTTCAGATAAATCCGCACGATGCCAAAA
>CAZMWN010000386.1:0-2095 GCA_964569935.1 uncultured Pirellulales bacterium | reverse complement strand
GTGCTTGTGCACTGCTGCCGAACACCAGGATCAGACAGACTAAAACAAAAATTGTCAATATTTTCTTCATACTTATCCTCCTCTCTTTTTTATCATCTATATATAGAAAATATTAATCCTATGAATCCTTTCTTATAACTTATGCAGACCAACTCCCTATTGTCTGAAAATAATTTTTTCATATATCACTCCTCCATAAAAACCTCTTACTGATCCCCAATATAATACGATCTCTTACTCAACCTATTTTTAGAAAGATTCCCAGAGTAGATTAAGCCCAAACCGAGAATCCTTTCGCGGGGGATTATGGGTGATTGAAAGCTGGATTAGAAAAACGAAGCTTCCTCACTACTCCTCCGTAATACCATATATTGGCATGACTTCAGTGTTTGTCTAAGTTTCAAATACACTGAAAAAATTAACAAGCCAATAGTTATAAGTATATCAACAGAAACTACATTTGTCTATTGTGGTGACTACGTATTTTGCGAAATGCGAATCCCAATTTTAGCTTAAAAATGAGGTTCAGGTATATATTTTATATTTTTATCAGGAATTTAAAATCTTTGGCCTTGACATATTTTAATCTGGTTTTCCCTTACTTCGTAAGCACGCATAGAGAAATTCCGGTAAATTAAAAGGAGCTTTAATTTTATGATTGCTTTTTTCAAACCTTGCGGTTGCCGTAAGGTGAATTTCTTGCTTATATAGTTGTTCGCCTGTACTTAGTCAAATTCAATCACTGGCCCGTGACTCTCACCATCGCCAGTATAACCAAGAGACCAAGCACAAGGAGTGCTGCTCTTAATATTCTCATGCGTTGTGTTCTGGGCTCTAAATATCGCCACACGAAGAACCAAAATACTGCTACAAGACATATACGCAGGATGAAGGATATAACATTTGTAAGCATAAACTAATTATACCCCATTTTGTCATATGATGTCAAGCCATTTTATCCTATTTTAACACACAAAATTCCTTTATAAATCCTAAAGAACTAAACTTATCAGAAATATTTCAATATTCGAATCTAAAGTTGGATACCTGTTTACCGTCAGTTCCGCAAAAAGAGAATTTATCTTTTCGGCAAACATTTCGCCACGGGAGACAAAGAATTACAAAAAATTTAAACTACACACAAGTGCACTTAACCTGCTTCTTATACTTAAACCTGATATTAACTAACTGCCATATCAATACTGATAAGTTCATTTTCTTATACAGCTTGTCAATAACACGAAATAAATATCCTTTTTTGTGATTCCGATGACACGGTATTTAGATGATAAATATTAAAGAAATTTAAAAAGGGAGGCCGAACAATGTCTCTGTACGTATGTAATGTGTTCGTTTTATTAACGTTCTATATTAGGAGAGTACATTATGCATTATCTGGAAGAAGTAAAAAGATTGCTCGGCGAGATTACAGAAATAGCTTTATTGTTAATCGCCCTTGGGATTGCTCTTGAGATCCTCTTTGGTGCCAATGTCGTTTTCTTTGGAGAAATTGTCCCCAATCTTACGGGATTGCTTAACCAATTGGGCGAACACGGTCTTGCCGGCTTGATTGCTTTCGGTATTATTCTTTACCTGTTCCACCGGAAGAGAGCATTTGCTCCAAATCAATAGTTGATGGCATGTACTCCCCAAGCCTGGCATAAAACTTTTTGCGACAAAGAGGAATTAGCGCTATCAACATAGAAACTCCAGGCAATTCATGAGTATATTTTTGACAATATATCCGGCCAAGCGAGCGTAGCATGCACGATAAATTCCCCGCTTGTTAGAGTAAAAACACACAGCCTGCTACGCTCTCTTGGTTTAAGACACCATGCCAATAATCCCAATCATATCCCCAAGGGATTTTATACCATAGATGCCCATGATTATTTCATAAGTTCCCGTCAAACCAAAATTCCTTTAATATTGTCAGCATTTAACCTTTTCAGCCTTAGAGAGCATCATATTCTGGTCAGCACAATATATGATAAGCGCTGTTCCAGTTCCGAACATTTCATTTTTATAATGTGAACAATTCCATTCCATTGCCATATATATAAAATAAGTTATACTCGCTATCGGGGGCAACAGG
>CAZMWN010000385.1:0-2129 GCA_964569935.1 uncultured Pirellulales bacterium | reverse complement strand
CTGGATGAAATTGCTATCATAAACATCCGTGACAGGTTAAACCAATTAAGAGAGTTGTGTGCCAGGCGTGAATCCATAATCAAGTCCCTCGATGAGCGAGAATTGCTTACAGAGGAACTTAAAGACAAAATCATGCAAGCTGAAACCATGGCTATTTTGGAAGATATCTATCTGCCGTATCGACCAAAGCGGCGAACCAGAGCGACGATAGCCCGAGAAAAAGGCCTGGAACCTCTGGCCGAAACTATTTATGCTCAGGATCCTGCTATTGATCCTGTCACTGAGGCGAAGGCTTTTATTGATGAAAGCAGGGGAGTTAAATCAGCCGAAGATGCCTTGTCAGGTGCCAGAGATATCATTGCCGAGTGGATCAATGAAGACCAAACTGCACGAGAAAAAATCCGTAAGTTGTTTTTTAATAAAGGCTGTTTTCAATCTGTGGTTTTGAAAGGTCAGGAAGTAGAGGGATGTAAATATGAGGACTACTTCGACTGGCAGGAACCGGTTGCCACGGCACCGTCCCACAGGATTCTCGCAATGCGAAGAGGTGACAGAGAGGGCTTTCTTAGATTACAGGTGACAGTACCTGAAGAAAAGGCCCTGCGGATACTCGAACAGTTGTTCGTTAAAGGGCAGTCAAAATCTGCCTTGCAGGTTAAGGAGGCTGTTTTAGACGGCTACAAAAGACTTCTGTCGCCATCGATGGAAACCGAAGTTCTCGCAGCAACAAAACAGCGAGCCGATAAAGGAGCGATAAATGTCTTCTCTGAGAATCTGCGACAATTGTTGCTTGCAGCTGCTCTTGGACAAAAAAATATTCTGGCAATCGATCCGGGATTTCGCACAGGATGCAAGGTTGTTTGTCTTGATCAGCAGGGCCAACTCAAACATTCCGACGTTATTTTTCCACATCAGAGTGAAAAACAATCACATTTAGATACGGTAAAAATAATTTCCATATGCAATCAGTTTGATATCGAAGCAATCGCCATAGGCAACGGCACAGCAAGTCGTGAAACCGAAGCCTTTATCAGGAAGGTTAAGTTCTCGAAAGAAATTCCTATCGTCATGGTCAACGAAAGCGGTGCCTCAGTATATTCCGCATCGAAGGTTGCCAGAGAGGAATTTCCTGATGAGGATATCACGGTTCGCGGTGCGGTCTCCATCGGGCGAAGGTTAATGGATCCGCTTGCAGAACTGGTTAAAATCGACCCGAAGTCGATTGGAGTCGGCCAATACCAGCATGATGTGGATCAGGTAATGCTAAAGCAGAGCCTCGATGATGTTGTTATGAGCTGTGTGAACAGCGTTGGAGTAGAAGTGAACACAGCCAGTAAACAGCTATTAACATATGTCTCCGGGCTTGGGCCACAACTGGCACAGAATATTATTAACTATAGGAATGAAAACGGCCCGTTCAAATCCCGGCAGGAGATCAAGGAAGTACCTCGCCTTGGAGCAAAGGCCTTTGAACAAGCAGCAGGTTTTCTCAGGATACGCGATGCCGCAGATCCGCTCGATTCCAGTGCCGTACACCCTGAAAGCTATCATATTGTGGATGCAATGGCTGCTGATGTCGGTTGCTCGGTTGCGGATATGATGAAGGATAAGTCATTTCAAATGAAAATTCACCTTCAGAATTATGTCAACAATGTTGTAGGGCTGCCAACATTAAACGATATTATGCAGGAATTGGCTAAGCCCGGTAGAGATCCACGCGAGCAATACGAGGTTTTCAATTTCGCAAAAGAAGTCAATAAAATAGAAGATCTTAAAGCTGGCATGAAACTACCGGGAATTGTCACGAATGTTACCGCCTTTGGAGCCTTCGTAGATATTGGTGTACATCAGGATGGTTTAGTTCACATTAGTCAGTTGGCTGACCGTTTTGTTAAGGACCCAGCGGATATTGTAAAAGTGCAACAGAAAGTGACAGTTACAGTTCTTGATATAGACCTTGCCAAGAAGCGAATAAGTCTTTCATTGAAAAGCAAGGCAGGGAACGACCATCAAATCAAATAAAATTAAGGTTATTTATATATCATGCTGTGAGAAAATTTGATTGTATCGCTACAATTGGGCGGTACAGGACTTGAACCTGTGGCCTCCTGCGTGTAAAGCAGGCGCTC
>CAZMWN010000384.1:0-2129 GCA_964569935.1 uncultured Pirellulales bacterium | reverse complement strand
TTTTCATTCTCCTGTATCTTTTATTTCCATCCCGACTACGCAGCCGGGTAAAACGTTCACCATCGCAGCATGAAGCTGACATTCAACCGGCCTTTACCTCTTCTAGTGCCATCGGTACCTCTGAGAGGATAACCATAATAACAGGCACCACTGAGATTATCTCCCAGTTCAATAAGAGTACCAACACCAACAGACCACAGGGTCTGATTACCCTTCTCTCCAACTACGGTATCTTTTATGTCCGTCCGGCCGTAATCCATAAAAACCAAAGGTGACAGCTTACTCAGCATCGAATCGCCGGTTGTTGATTCTGCCTGATTCGGGTCGGCTTCAATTTCATCACGCTCAACTGCTGCACTATACTTAAGCCAGTCAAATTCATATTGAAGTGAAGCCAACATGCCTCCATCGGCAACAATCTCATACTCATCGTATCCCCTGACAGAATACATGCCTCCGAAGGATGTCATTTTCGCTGGGACCAATCTTTCGTTACTCGCTATCCACCTTACAACACCTCTTAGCTGACCATACTTCTCCTGATCAAGATACCGGCTGTGGTTGGCAGAGAGCGTATAAATGCTGAAATCAGGGTCTGCGTTCGTTCGTGCAAGCTGATATCTTCTACGGCTTGAACCGCCAATACTCTGCGTCCGGTTAAGTGAAACAGATGTATTCGATATATCATCCGAATGACGCAGCTCAACGCCGGCCCCAAACAAATCCATACTAACATCAGACCCTGCACTCGGAAACAGCGAAGGTGTGACCCTGCTTCTTTCATGGCTGAACGAGCCTGTAATGTCAAAGAACCAGCCTTTATGCTGGAGGGCATTATATCGCAATAAGGCCCCGTAAAACGTGCCTCTGCCCAGGAAACTGAACAGACCACCCTCGGGGTTTATATCAAACTCGCTGTACCCTCCGTAGAGGTTAAGGCGAAGCCGAGGACCAAGCACCGGTAAGTCGTAGCTACCAAAAACAGAATAATCCTCATCAACAGTAGAATCAGGCTTAGCCTGATAAACTACAGTTAATCTATCATCTATACCTAACAGGTTGGTATTGATCAGACCTACTCTCGGAGACCATTGTCTGTCATTGGTGCCGGAATTGTCTATCTGGATGAAATAATGCCAGGGATCTGTTTCATAGACATCATATTGTACGTTTAGTGTGTTGGGTTCGGCACCTTTGGATACCATTACTGAAACATGTCTGTCCGGATTCAAATTCAGAAGATTAACGAAATGATCCAGTGCCTTCTGATTCGCTACCTTGCCCGCTTTTACCGGAGACCACCCCTCCAAAGCCGAACGGCGAAGATAGCTCTGCTCAACCTCATTCTGGTCGGCTCCGTAGAACTTCATGTTAACTGCACCTACAGGTGCTTCAGTAACTTTTATTAGCAGAATACCATCCTCCAGCTCCATGCCTTCCTTAAGTGTTCCCTTGGGAATATAGACATATATGCCGGCGTAATGTTTAGCCTGATAAACGGACAATATATATTGTAACAAGCCCTCAACAGTTCTCAGCGAAACTTCCTGCGGCTGATTCGGCTCTGATATGATTTCATGCAGAGCCCTGAAGTCATAAAGATACCGGCTCTGGGCCTCAAGCAACGGCTTATCGGAGACATTATAAATTGGAGGCATCTTCTTAAATATATATTCGGTTGGAATCAGAGTATTGCCGATGATGCTCAGCTTCTTTACAGCTAAACGAGCGCTTGTATCTTCTGGTAAATTAGGCTCCGGCGTTTGGATTTCATCCTCAATCAACATTTCTTCGGTTGTTTCATCTTCCATTGACTGGGTGGCGTTAACTTCCGGCTCAGCAGATGATGGATCCGAAGATACTTGAGCACTCTGAGCAACACCAATAACCAACCCCAAGAATAGAAACACGAACAACATCTTAGTCCGGGCAATTAACATGTAACTTCTCCCAAATTAGCCAACTGTTTCGTGTTAAATATTTACCTCTTAAAGGCCTATTATAGCAAAAAAACAAACTTGATTGAAGAACAAAAACTCTGTTTTCGGGCATTTCTCGCTTACCAGCACTGATAATTGGTGTTCTTGGATGTTATAGGACGTCACGGTGTTTAGTCCCGTGACAAATCC
>CAZMWN010000383.1:0-2136 GCA_964569935.1 uncultured Pirellulales bacterium | reverse complement strand
CCGAATGTGTCTTCGGCAACAGGCAGTCCGGTGATATAATATTCTTCGTCGCCGCTGTATTTTTCAATCTCTTTATTAAGTTCTTTATATACTCTGTGGCTCAGGTCCTTGCTGGTAAGGGGCAAATAAAGACATATGGCCTTGCCGTCTTCGGAAAAAACCGTTCCTTCAAGCAGAGGATTGGACAATGCCTTTTCTTTTATTTCAAGAGCTTCGGCCGCAGTTGTAGGAGGTTTGTTCATTAGCCATTCAAACGTAACCACACCCGGGCCGTCCTGACCGATATGATCAACCGTAGAAGGTGCAAGCAGGTCGGTCTCGATAACGCCGATTTGCTTGTTGGGGTCTTCTGGATCCTCCCATCGCAGAGTTTTGGAAAATTCTGTCAACTCGTATATTCTGGCTAATGTAGCTGGATTATAGATACCGTTTGGGTCCTTCGTATTGACAATTCCAACGACTACTATATCACTTAAGCTAAAATCTATTTTTGTCTGGTTATGAAATATTCTTACAGGCTCATCTTCTGAGAGCATATTCTCAGGATCGGTGTCAACCTTAATCAGAGATATCAGAGATCCGAGTCCTAAAGTGAAGATAATCATTACGAAGGTAATCAATTTGTAATGTTTTAACGAATATTCCGTAATTCTTTGTTTAAGCTCCATCTTTAATTCCCCATAAATAGCACATAACTTTTAGGCAAAAAGCCGATAATTGCTAATGCAAGATTGAATTTTATAGTACATCTGAATTGTTTTCAAGCTTGTCTTATAAATAAGAAAGTTAAATTTCATTGCGAAATCTGTAAAAAAACGTATAACATAACTAAATAAATATCAGAAAATGCTTTTTGTAATAAACTAACCGATAAATTCTGGAGTTCAGGATGAAGAACAGAATTTTGCTTTCAGTTTTGTTTTTAACCGTATCGATTATAAGTGGCTGCAGGACCCAGACTAAAGAAGTCATAAAGACGGCTTATGATAGGCCGCTGCCGCCGGGAAAATACGCACTGCGAAAAATTACCAATCCGGCGGAGATTCCGGATTTTTCCCTCGCCTGTCTCGATCTTACTGATTTACGGGTAGCCATAGATAACAGCCTTAATTATCTTCGGAAACCGTCGAGCCAGCAATTTTTCCCATCCGGCCAGATTTCCCATGCGCACGTCGTTGATAGTTTAACGGCTTTTGCGCAGTTACTGGACTCCGGATTGACAATAACAAAATTGGATGAGGCCATTAGACAGCGATTTGATGTCTATATGTCTGTTGGCTGCGATGATCGCGGAACGGTGCTGTTTACAGGTTATTATACACCGATCTTTGAAGGTTCAATGGTACGAACCGAGCGTTTTCGCTATCCCCTTTATAAAATGCCAGATGATTTGATTAAAAGCCCGGATGGTGAAATACTTGGCCGACGTGGAACTGATGGGCGTATAAGGCCTTATCCATCACGGAGGGAAATTGAAATTTCAGATATGCTCAAGGGTAATGAGCTTGTATGGCTGAGTGATCCCTTTGAAGCATATATTGCACATGTGCAGGGTTCGGCCAAGGTCAGGATGCCCAATGGTGATTTGATTACTATCGGCTATGCAGCCAATAACGGCCATGAATATCGAGGTATTTCACAGGAGTTGGTTAAAGACGGTAGAATGCCGGCTGATATGATAAGTCTTGCCGCAATGATTGACTATTTTAAGGCAAATCCGTCTCATGTTGATATGTATGTGAATCGGAATCCGCGATTTGTATTTTTCAGAAGAGAAGAAGGCCCACCTATGGGAAGCCTTAATGAGCCGGTAATAGCTATGCGGAGCATCGCCACCGATAAATCAATTTTTCCGAGGGGAGCTTTAGCTTTAATTTCAACTACCTTGCCAAGAGTTATTAATGGTACGGTTGTTAATCGTATGTACAGCGGTTTTGCTTTAGATCAGGATACTGGTGGTGCAATACGTGCCCCCGGTCGATGTGATGTATATATGGGCCAGGGCCAGACTGCGGGCAGAATGGCTGGACAAACTTATCAGGAAGGGCTATTGTATTACTTGTTTCTCAAGCCAAAAATATGATTCAATTCATAATTTTGAGGAAGAATAACAAGAGTTTGACGGTCGATTGGTTG
>CAZMWN010000382.1:0-2143 GCA_964569935.1 uncultured Pirellulales bacterium | reverse complement strand
GTTGCCGCTGCGGTCAGTTTGGCCGAGAGTATGAGCGACCTTGTGGCCGAGCGATGTATCAAAAACTGCCACGTTCTGGTGAAATCGGGGACCCAGAAATGCCTGATGCCCACTGCAAGGCCGAGTCCGATTGAAGTGAAAAACATCAAGACGGCGGGTTCGAGCATAATATCGGTGCGGAATATCATGTAACTGTCAATAACTTTCCCGTTCGAGATTGGGCCGTAATGCCATGAATTCTGGTCGTAAGCCTTCATGTGAATTATAAGCCAGCCCATTGCCAACAACAATAAAACCGCTAAAATTATCCAGGGAACTGCATCTCGTAATTCCTTTTTGAATAATGCTAAAAACCTCATCTTAGTTATTCTCCCACTGGAAGAGTTTTCCTCTTTTTTTGGGTTCAGTGAATTCGATGAACTGGTCTTCTAAGTTCATCGGGACAATTTCGAAATTCTCAGCACCCGCGGAGGCCGCCCACTGAGCGATTTTTTCCTGAGATGTGTCAACTAAGATTAACTCCAGCTCGTTATCGATAATCCTGCAGTTGAGCAGTCCCTCGATGTCGATATCGGTCGGCGCCGTTTTGGGAAAAGACAGTTTAACCTTCTTAATTGATTCTCGAAACCGTTCGATGGAGCAGTGCGCTCTGAGCCGACCCTTGTCGATAACAACGATCTGGTTCGATACCCGCTCGACATCGCTGAGGATGTGGCTCGAAAAAAGCACCGTTCTGCCCTGCTGCATAATCAGTCGTATCATTCCCTGCAGAAACTGCCTTCTGATGGCAGGATCGAGCCCCATGGTCGGGTCGTCCATTATCAACAACTCCGGGTGTGGCGCCAAGGCGAGTGCCAGGGAAACCTGTGCCCGCTGTCCGTTGGAAAGATGTTTTATCTTTTGCTTCTTCGATAATTCGAAGTAATCGATCATTTCAGCGAAGAATTTGTCGTCCCATTGCTTATCGAAGAAAGGTTTCTGGATACTTTCGAGCCCGGCGATAGTCATCCGTCGAAATAACCGATGTCCTTCCGTGACATAACCTATTCTTTGGCGGATTTTCGGTGTAAGTGACATCGAATCGCAGCCCAATAACGTAGAGCTGCCGGCGGTCGGTTCCAGCAGACCAAGCATGAGTTTAATCGCCGTTGTCTTGCCGGCGCCGTTTCTTCCGACGAATCCGCATATACAGCCGCGGGGAATTTGCAAATCGAATTTTTCCAAAGCGGCCTTGTTTGAAAAGTATTTTGTCAGACCTTTGGTTTCGAGGATTATATCACTCATTTTCCTCTCCTGATTTGTGCTTTTTATCGGCAAACTTTTCCATTCTTGATTTAAACATCTCATCCAGATCGTTTTGATTAAGTCCCAGGTTAATTGCACGTGCGATTATATTGTCCATTCTTTCTGCAAGAATGTTTACGTCGGCGGCATCAGCCGAGCGGTTTTTAATATCTGCTACGTATGTCCCTGAGCCGGTTTTCGTAACAACAAGCTTGGCTTGTTCAAGATGCATGTATGCCTTGGCAACAGTATTGGGATTGATAACGAGTTCTGATGCGAGTCTTCTGACCGCAGGCAGTTTATCGCCGATTTTAAGGTGACCTTTTGCAATTGCATGGCTGATTTGATTAATAAGCTGAGCATATACAGGATCATTAGAGCCGGTTGTGATTTGTATCCATAACGCCATAACCTATATCCTTTAGCATCCGTCTTGGATGTTACGATTAAAATGTACTAATACTTATAGTACATTATGTACTATTAATCAAATGAAAAAATGGATTTTTCTTATATTTTTTTATAAAATTCGTAAGTGCTTTATTAGAAGGCAGTTATAAAGGGCCTGCCATGTGTTAAGTTGATAGAGAGGAAACAAAATTTTGTAACAGGCAGGTGTTATTGAATCGGTCCGACGCCAAAGACCGCCTCATTCAATGCAGAGAAGGTACCGCCGGAGAATACCCTGGCCTTGACGTGCGTGCTGCTGTTGAGCGTTATCGGCCCGGTGTACCGGATTGCAGTATCTGAGATTCCGGCATCGGTACCATCAATGTGCCGACCGGCAACCAATTCTGCAGAGATGATAAAATCGGAACTGCCGAGTGACGTGTTCAGGCCGTGTATCGCCAGGATGTTG
>CAZMWN010000381.1:0-2164 GCA_964569935.1 uncultured Pirellulales bacterium | reverse complement strand
CTTCATCATAGGGCAGTTTGATAATCCGTGCCGATACTTTTGCACTTATTTCCACATTCGTTTTAGGTTCAATTTCACCGGGGGCACTGACAATCTCTATCAGTTCCCCGTAATTAGTCTCTTCGATTTGTACAACTGTGGCATTGTCTGATTTACCGCTTCCGGCCTTAAAGACCATGCCGAGTCCAAAGACAACTACCAGAGTGATAACCACCGTAATAATAATTACTCGGGATTTCTTCACACTATCCCCTTTCCCGTTATATTTTCGGTTAAAAAAGCATGAATACAGACAATTACATACATATAGACGTTGCAATCCCTGAAACGTTGCGCTATTTTCGAAAAAAATTTGGTTAGATATCGATTCTTTTCAAAAGTGTGTGCCAATATCTTCAAATATGCCCTCATTTCAAGAAGAAAAAAGACTTGAATCCGGAATTACTCAAGGATTTATGATAAACAAATATGCTGCATATCGGAATATATCAAATATATTATCTAATTCTGATTGTGCCATCTCTCGACCTGATATACAGCTTGCCCTGGCCTGTTCCAATTGTTCCTTTTATTCTTTTTTTCTTCACTTTTCCAGCTACCTCTATCGGTAGATCTGACTGAATTGAGCCGTCATTCGTTGAAATCTCAACATTAGCGGAAAAATTTTCCGGTGTCTTGAAATCAATGGTCCCATCGTTTGTAGTCAAAGAAACGTTACAAACACCACCGGCGTCTTTGGAGTATGCAATAATAATCCTCCCATCAAAGCTCTTGGCACTAATGTCACCAATATTTTCCTGAATCCTGATTGTACCATCAAAACTTCTGGCTTTTATCTCTTCACCGACTCGTGACATGACTATTGTGCCATCGCCGGTTTTTACATTTATCATTCCCATAACATTTTCGACTGTGATATCTCCGTCTTTCGTAACGAGTTCCAGATCACAGTTTGTGGGCACTTTGACATTGAATTGAACATCAATACTCTGATTCATCGGCAACAGCGGCTTTTCGACTTTTACTTTAAGTCCGCGGCCAAGCCTTTCAAGGCTCAACTTTGTCCGTTCAGCTATTTTCTCTGCTTTTGTGTACGAGCCGGCTCTGGCGACAATCGTGGCTGTGATGTTGCAGTCCGTGATATCGCTGCCGGCAATTTTAATCCAGCCATCATGGCTCTTTGCCGAAAACAAAGAACCGACCGCCATTGGCTCCGATAGATGTACTGTTCTTTCATATTTTGCCAGAGGAACACAGCATCCTATCTGGATATCGCAACCTGCAACAGCGATCCACATACACAGTAAACTAAAAGGTAACATTATTGCGATGATATATTTTTTCATCTTTTTTCCTTCCAACTGTGACCTGATTTATTAGACAGCATTTGGCAGGTACAATTATGCTGATTAAATGTTACCGTTTTGTGACGATTTTGAACTTTTTTAACTATTTTCCGTTGTTTTTAGGTTTTTTTCACATTTTTCCGGCTACAGAGCCACTCAGGAGGAACTGAATACCCCTCAATAGTAAGCGTATAACAGAAACTACCGGAGTACAACAGGTAGTCAAAACCACAAAATACCCTTGGTTAAAGTCAAATGTAAGGAAAAATCTCATTCCCAGGGATAAATATTACTTATTTGGCAACAAATAGTATTGGCGTTGCAGATTGGGGCGTATGACGACCTTCTATCTCAAAAGGCTGGCCCGGTCCGCAACCGGTTATAAAAAGAATAATTATTACAACTACAAACAGCATTATAATCTTTTTCATAATATGTCCCATTTAGAAATTCCTTGTTACATCTGATTCTCTTCCATCAGTTAGTGGTTTATACATTCCCACTTTCTTTTTAAATAAGGATTTTACCTTCAAGATCTTTTGGCGTCTATTGAAAATCCTGCGAAATAGTCCCGCTCCAACCAGTAGTGATATAGGCATAAACTAAAGTCAAAGCAGCTTTGGAGTAAGATACTATGAGATATCAAAGGAGAAACTCAGCAAGTTGTACAGCACACTGTCGGAACTTATCGGCGGGTAATGTCACAGTCTGCCATTTCGGGCTGCGGCGTTTCATAAAGCGGCGATAATCATCGAGCTTAACACAAAAGAACAGATACCTGTTTGCGTCGAAATCGAAAACCTCCCTGCCATCAAAAT
>CAZMWN010000380.1:0-2211 GCA_964569935.1 uncultured Pirellulales bacterium | reverse complement strand
TGATTATAGGATATCCTCATGTCAATATCGGTGACTATCTCACCATCGACGGTGAGTTGAAAATATTCCATCTCTTCCTGTAGTGGATGAAAAGGACCAACCGCAAGAACAGGCTTTTTTATTGTTTGTTTCATTTTTGTACTTCTTTCCTTAACGGATAAACACCTTCCGGCCAATCGTCGCTCAGGATCAGCCGTCTCATATTCGGATGATTCTTAAATTCTATTCCCAGGATATCATGTACTTCTCTCTCTATCCATTCGGCGCCGGGTATAAACGGTGAAATAGATTCAATCGAAGGATTCTCTCTGTCCCGAATAAACGCTTTTACAGTAACAATATGACCTGTTTCGTCATTCGAGAAGTGGTACAGAACCTCAAAGCAATCGTCGGAATCGATTCCCGTGACGATAACAAACCTTAGAGGCAAATCTTCGAATAAGAACTTGCAAACAGAATAATTATTCTCTGCCTCACAAGGCAGGAATATCCTGTTATTCGTTGTATGCTCTATATCAATGAGCTTATCCTTAATTTCCAACAATCTATTATTTAGCTCTTCCTGGTTCATATTTATACCCTGGTTATATTGCCGATAATGCCTTGACCACACCCGAAATCATAGCCTCCGGTTTTGGCGGGCAACCCGGCACAAAAGCAATTATTGCATTGGGATCTTCTTCTCTTATTATCTTATCCACAGGTCCAACTACGTGGTAGCCGCCGCGAAATACTCCGGTATCACATGCACAGGCTCCAATCGGGAAGACAACACAAGGCTTTGAAGTTTGCCGATACACTTCTAACAATCGCGGAGCCGCCTGTCGGGTTACCACTCCGGTCACCAACAAAGCGTCGGCGTGGCGGGGAGAACCAACTAACTTAATACCAAACCTCTCAATATCATATCTCGGCGTCAGACAATTAACAATCTCAATGTCGCAGTTGTTACACGCGCCGGTATTAACGTGAAAGACCCATACCGATTTTTTCAACGACCACATTTTCCAGCTCATAAATTCATCCCTTTGGCTTCGCTCAAGGCTTAAAGCCAGTTGATGTCATAACAATAGCCTAACGATGCAAGTATAACCGCAGTGACCATGGCGAGGCCACAATAAACCCAGAAGAACTTCATCGCCTGGTCAATTCGCAAACGCGGATTTGTATTTTTTATTAAAATCAACAAGACTAATATCAATACATACTTGCCAAGTCCGATCAATATACATACCACAATAAAGCTCAACAGAGCTAATACATCCATGAATTTGCTGCGGTCCGCTAATAATCTTCCGCCGATGAAAATCAATAAAAGTAATATAGCAGCAAATTTCCATGCTCCTGCTAAATGGATGCCACCATAACCACCAAGAAAAACCGTCATCAAAAACAACGGTAGCGCCACAAGCATTACCGCATGAGTGAGCTTCCAAAGGGCAAGTAACGCCCCGGAATACTCCATTAAAACACCGCTCCCAAGTTCGGTTTCGGCCTCGGCTATATCGAAGGGAACAAATCCGAGCTTTGCCTGGACGCATAACAAAGCGATTATAAATGCCAACATCCCGGATATGCTCAAAACCGGTACATGCTGCGAGATTGCGTATAGACTAAGCTGCTGTTCCTGGCCGACAAAACCGGCAGTTTTTATTATTATTACGATAAAGGCCAACACAAGCGGCAGCTCATATCCCATGACAAGTTTCATTTCTCTGGCGGTCCCTATCGCTGCATGTGGGCTGGCACTGGCGCTACCCCCAAGAATCAATGCCAATGAAGGAAGAACCATCAAATATATCGCCACAATAATATCACCGATAAAGGCCGTTTCTGTTGTGCTAACCAATACCCGCCACAGCATTAACGAAAGCAAAAGTACTCCAACCAGTCCAATCAGCGGTGCCATGAGAAATACGGTTCGGTTGGCTTCCTGAGGTATAAGGATTTCCTTACCCATTAGTTTCATTACATCATACAAAGGCTGTAAAAGCGGCGGACCAACACGCCACTGCACCAGAGCGCTGACTTTGCGGACTATCCAGGAGGCAACTAATCCGAGAATAATCGTCCCGGGGACAACTAATATCCAGAATAAAATGGTCAAGGAGCTACTCATTTCTTTGCCTTTTCCCTTAAAAACGGTTCCCACGTATTACCGCCGGATACTCTAACAACGATGTCGTCAAAGACCTCTGTCATATCACCCTC
>CAZMWN010000379.1:0-2239 GCA_964569935.1 uncultured Pirellulales bacterium | reverse complement strand
AAGCCCAAGAACAATAGCGATGAAAATCTGTGTGTGAATCTTCAGTTTCAAATCCGACTCCACTATTGCAACTGCTTTTTCATTTCCTGGGCTTTCAGAACGAGCTCCTCTCGGCTGACCTGTTGCTTAGGTGACAGTTCGAACGTCCATTCGTAGGAATCAACAATTCTTTTTGGATTGACTATCTGGGCGAAGAAATCGAATGGGAAATTGTCATACCACGGGCCTTTGAGCTTGCGATGGGTATTGAGAGTTTCGAAGTCGGGCTTGCTAATTCTGACACGATAATCGCCATACCAATTGAAGGAGACGGTCACTGGTGAGGTGCCAATTTCCTCATCGTTCAACATGACCAATGCTCCTTCAGGCTTTGTGTTGATTGTTAACTGGCGTTCGACACAACCACTGAGTAATAGAGAGACCATGAAAACGCAAACTATCAGAGCAAGTGTGGCATGCTTAGTCATAATAAAAATCCTTATATTATTTAAGCTCTATTGACCGTTGTATTATAAGGTGTGATTAAAAAGATAAAAGCCCAAAGATTTTGGTTTATTTTTCAGTCGGCCGGCACACATCTGCCCTGGGCCCAGTTTCGCAGGCATTCGACACGTTCAGCTAATGTTACAGAAAGTGGCGGTGAGGCTTTAAGAACAGAGAGTATCCTTTCCGTGCTGATGCCTTTCCTTTCGGCGAATGCTTCATGCAGGGCCGATATAACAGCCTGCTCTATTTCGGAACCGCTATAACCTTCAGATGCTTCGGCTAATGCCCCCAGATCGAACTTCTTGGGATCTCGCTTGCGTTTCTTTAGATGGATTGCAAATATTTCCCTTCGCACGGCTCGCTTCGGCAGGTCAACAAAGAATATCTCGTCGAATCGTCCCTTGCGCAGAAGTTCGGGTGGCAGAGCTTCAATATCGTTAGCTGTTGCCACAACAAATACCGGCGCCTGTCGTTCCTGCAACCAGGTCAGCAAAGAGCCGAACATTCTTTTGGACAGGCCTCCATCGGTACTCTGGCTGGCGGCGGAGGCGAATCCCTTTTCAATCTCATCGATCCACAGAATCACCGGTGACATCATCTCACATTGCCGCAGTGCCTGGCGAAGATTTCGCTCAGATTCACCGACATAGCTGTTATAAAGAGCGCCCGGGTCCAACTTTAACAAAGGCTGGTGCCACGCGGTTGCAATTGCCTTGGCACAGAGGCTTTTACCGGCACCCTGTACACCGAGCATAAGCACACCTCTGGGAGCCTGGAGGCCGAACTGTATCGCTTTGGAACTGAATGCTTCCTTACGTTGATTAAGCCATTTTTTAAGCCGCTTCATGCCCCCGATTTCGCTCAGATCGAGAGGTGTTTCGATATACTCAAGCAAACCGCCTCGTTGAATCATCCTGCGTTTGCCGGCGATAATTGCATTGATATCATTATCATCGAAGCGTTGGTCGTTGGTCACAGTATCGATGATAATGCGTTCAGCCTGACGACGGCTCAGGCCGCGGAGATTGCGGACAATCGTAGCCAGGCCTTCTTGAGTGATACCGATTTCTATAGGTTTTTTGCAGTGGATGCGCTGCAGGGTTCTGCGAGTAATGTCCTTTAATTCCTTTTCATCGGGAAAAGATATCTCAAAACGTCTCGTATATGATTTGACGACTTCAGGCAGATTATCGTTATTGTCAATCATTACAAGTGTGTTGCCATTCTTCTCGAAATAATCAATAAGATCCCGTAAGGCTCGCAAAGTGACTCCGGTTTTCAGGTGTCCAGCAAGGTCCAGAGTTACACAGATGGAGCCTTGCTTGGCGCCGGAAAAATGTAAAAGCCCTGCGGCTGGTGTTTCAGTATCCCCAATGAAAAGGCTGTCGGTAAGCAGGCCGTCCCTGACACCGCCTGCAACAGACCATATCAGCATATCACGTTCGAGGCCGAGTGCAATCTGATGCACGATTTCCAGCGCATACTTCTCTTCATACGTGATGATTGATATACAGCAATTGCCGCCATTAACAAGTTGTCCAAATCGCTCGATATCATCCATTGAACGCTGTCTCGCGAATATATGTTATATTGTTAATACTTTAATTCCACCTGTTTGATGAACAGGAGGCCTCTGTCTATAGCCGCTTTTTCAAATTGTTGTTACTTCGATTATATGCAGAAAAGTGAAAAAATGAAAGTTAAAAATGGTTATTTATCATTGTATTCTACCGGAAGGGAAGAGGCAGCCGGA
>CAZMWN010000378.1:0-2240 GCA_964569935.1 uncultured Pirellulales bacterium | reverse complement strand
CTCTTGTTGTTCCACGTTTTGTCCTCAGTGAGCTACAATTAATAGCAGATTCTGCCCATAAGCTAAAACGTAATCGTGGCAGACGTGGACTCGATGTACTCAATAAGATACAGACTGATTCCAGTATTGAAGTTGAGATTGACGACAGCATAATTCCCGAAGTCGAGGAGGCCAAAGGCGTTGACCATAAACTGTTAATGTTTGCCAAAGCCTGCAACGGACGAGTGGCAACGACGGATTATAACCTCAGCAAAGTCGCCCAGGTGCGCGATGTTGATGTTGTCAATATAAACGATCTGGCAAATTCGCTAAAGGTGGTTGCCCTTCCGGGCGAGACGATGGAAGTTAAGATTATAAAGCCAGGCGAAGAAGCCGAGCAGGGTATAGGCTATCTTGATGATGGAACGATGGTTGTTGTTGAAGGCGGCCGCAATAAAATCGGACGAGATTTGGTTATCAGCATAACAAGCTCGCTTCAAACCTCTGCGGGCAAGATGATATTTGGTAAATTCGAAGAGTTTGCACAAAATAGAAATAACAACGGGCAGGAAAGACCTGACAGGAGGTTAGTCAGAACTAACACTGAGAACAACAGATAGCATAAGTGCTTAGGGGCAATAACCGCCCGGGCTTCGCCGTTGCTTTTAGGTTCTATATCTTGACCTCATGAGGCAGTTCGCGAATACTAAGATGGAGAATAAAAGACCTGTAGCGAACAAAGGCCAATAGAAGTATGTGCTATAATTTTCTTCGGCGGTATGCGGACCGGGAATACAAAAAGAAACAACTACAATAAAAACGGCAATAGAAAAAGCAATCCAATCGTAGAATTTTGTTTTTAATGGTTTGCCGCAGGAATCGCAGTAGAGGATTACCATAGCAAAAAGAAGCATTACAAGGGAAACCAATATCGGTGCCAGTACCGGACCCGCCCAGGACACCGGCATTAAAAATAGTATGTCCCAATCCATAAGGGACGCCGGCCAATTGAGAAGTACCTTCAACCAGACATAGTAGAAAATATCCCAGACAGCGAAGATAGTTAAAAAGTAAGCAACCCGCTGCCGAATATTTCTGCCAAACAACCATGCACCTGTTACTATTAAAACTAAAGTAGAAGCTTCTCTGCCGACTTCTGTGATTAAAAGCCGTTTCCAGAGTGGATTGATATTAAATATTGCCAGGGGAAAGGTGAATCCATCGGGATAGAAGATTTCTCGAAGATATACAACTACGGCGGCTTCAATATATCCAAAGGCGATGCTGAAGATAACGGCAATACAGAATCTTTTAAGAATTGTTCTTGATGTATCCATGGATTCATTTGCTTATTTTTTATGTAAACAAACTGTTAAAGTTTTTGTATCTGGTTCAAAAGAGCAGAGACAGCTTTGGATTCGGGAACTATTGAGATTCTTCGCCCCTTGCGATAGATATAGGCTTTATTCTTTCCCCCACATAAGGCTATATCAGCATCAGCAGCCTCACCGGGGCCATTGACGATACAGCCCATAACGGCAATCCTCAGCGGTTTATGGATTTGGCGAATAGCTTTTTGAACCCGCCGGGCAAGTTTTATAACATCTATCTCGGCACGTCCACAGGTTGGGCAGACTACAAGCTCCGGGCTTGAACTCTCGTATAAACCAAGTGTTATTAAAATCTTTTTTGCAATTTTAGTTTCTTCTACAGGATTACCGGCGACACTCACTCTTATCGTATCACCAATACCTTCGGCCAGCAAAGTGCCAAGACTGACAGCCGATGGTACCAGGGCGTCCTCAGGCAAACCGGCATGGGTCAAACCGAGGTGTATCGGGTAGTAGAATGAATCGGCAATTCTGCGGTTGATTTCGATGGTTCTTAATGGATCACTGCTTTTCGCACTAAGAACCAATTGATTGAAATTGCGATTTTCAAAAATACGGACGTATCTTTTCATCTCCTTCAACATTAAAGCGATACGTTTCTCAGTTGGAACAGATTGCTTCTGGTAATCTGCGATACTTGCTTCATTAACGCCGATGCGGATGGCTGTCCCGTGTATTTTGGCAGCATCAATAATGCAGTGAATATCTTTTCGTTTTTTAATATTGCCGGGATTTAGTCTTATTTTTGCGGCACCTGCCTCAATTGCCTCGATGGCTCTATCCGGGCTAAAATGGACATCTGCGATGAGAGGGACTTTTACCTTCTGGACGATTTTTCCAAAAGCAACGGTATCCGCCCTTCTCGGAACC
>CAZMWN010000377.1:0-2250 GCA_964569935.1 uncultured Pirellulales bacterium | reverse complement strand
CAGGACCTCAACAGCAGTAAGGCTCAATTGCAACAGTTAATTAACCGCCTGAACAAAAAGAGCAGGGAGAAATTCCAGGAGACATTCGATGAAATCCGGGGACATTTCCAGGAGATTTTCCGCAAGCTCTTTGGTGGCGGCAAAGCCGACATCATGCTTGAAGACGCCGAAGATATTCTCGAGGCGGGTATAGAGGTTATCGCCAAACCACCCGGTAAAGAGACAAGAAGTATATCACTGCTGAGCGGCGGGGAAAAATCCATGACGGCACTTGCGTTACTGTTTGCAGTTTTCAAGACCAAACCTTCGCCGTTCTGCTTCCTCGATGAGGTTGATGCGGCTCTGGATGAAGCGAATAACGAGCGTTTCAATATGCTGCTGAGGGAATCCCAAAAGGAATCGCAGTTTATAATCATTACTCATGCCAAACGCACGATGAGCATAGCTGATGTACTGTTCGGGATAACAATGCAGATACGAGGTGTGAGCAAGAAGATAAGTGTCCGCTTCGGCGAGGTTGAAGAGGAAACCGCAGCAGTGGCATAGAAGTTTTTTACAAGCCGGACTATTTACTCCGGTCACGCGATTTACAGCTCCATGCCCAGCGAATAAGGGCAATACCGGCACATGCTGTTATCAGCATCCAGATAGCGAAAAACCATTTGCCCTGTTTATCAAAAAATCCAACAATCGCAACTAATACCAGCAGGGCGATAACGATTAGAATAACTCCATTTGTCACTTTGACAACCTCGGAGAGCCGTGTTTTGTTATGTAGCTCAGCTTCTGCCAGAATGTCCACGGCCATATCACGCTCGGTTTCAGGAACGGCAATCCTTATTTGGTGGTTTCTGTAAGCCCCCATTTTACCGACGTCATCAACTACGACCGGATGAAGGTTACGGCTCTCAAGTAGTTGTATTATCTCTGATACATTGTCTGGATGTGCAGTGTAAATTGTAACCAATTCCGACATTTATTCGAACCTTTAATGATAACACTTTAAGCTTGATACCGGGCAAAGAATTCTTCATGGTGCTTTAGTAAATATGATTATGTTTCAAATCGTATTCATGGGCAAGAAGGAAATTAGTAATAGCAGAGAAGCAGTCTAAATATAATAACACATCTTGAAAGCTATATATATGATGCCGTACATCATGTTTGAGGTTCCTATGAATGTTGACAGATGCACTTTTTTTAGCTAATATCCAGCTTTATGAAGGGTAAATCTGTAAATATCTTAGGTATCGAGACCAGTTGCGACGAAACCGCCGCTGCTGTTGTGGCCGATGGCAACATTATTAAATCGTCTGTGGTGGCATCGCAAAACAAGCTGCATGAAAAATATGGCGGTGTTGTCCCTGAATTAGCTTCTCGTGCCCATATCGAAAAGATATACCCTGTCATCGCCGAGGCGATGGAGCAGGCTGACGTTACAAAGAATAATATTGATGCAATCGCTGTTGCCAATCAGCCGGGACTGAGCATTGCTTTAGTTGTCGGTGTCACCGCAGCCAAGACGCTTAGCTTCGCCTGGGAAAAGCCTCTGATAGCAATCAATCATCTGCATGCCCATCTGCAGTCGGCGATGCTGTCCGAGGAAAATTTACAGCTACCGGCGATGGCCCTGATTGTATCCGGCGGGCACACATCTCTTTTCGATTGCCAGTCGCCTTTGGAGTTAAAACTGTTAGGCTCGACTATTGATGATGCCGCTGGCGAAGCATTCGACAAAGTTGCTACGATTCTGAAGCTTCCATATCCGGGTGGACCCAGTATCGAAAAAGCGGCAAAAAACGGAAATCCCAAAGCGGTCGATTTTCCGCGTTCAATGCTTGGGCCGGACTCGCTGGATTTTTCCTTTAGCGGTGTCAAAACAGCCGTGCTTTATTATTGCCGCGGCCAGGATATGAAAGGCGAGAATAAGGTCGATTCGATGAGCGAGCAGGAAATTGCCGATATCGCGGCTTCATTCCAGGCGGCGGTGATTGATGTCCTGGTCAAAAAGACGCAGCGGGCCGCCAATAGAATAGGGGCGAAAACCATCTTGTTGGGCGGTGGCGTGGCCGCCAACAGCACATTACGAACCGCACTGGAACAGTTATGCAACTCGGCGACTCCGGCGAGGAAATTGTTGGCCGCTCCAAAACAATATTGCACGGACAACGCGGTTATGGTAGCCTCTTTGGCATATCATAAATTAAGGGCCGGCATCTTTGCAGATTTGACACTTTAGCCAAAAGCGAC
>CAZMWN010000376.1:0-2251 GCA_964569935.1 uncultured Pirellulales bacterium | reverse complement strand
TGCCCCCTGAACTTTTACTTAAGACTATCCAACGCAGGAGGGAAGACGCAAGGTTTTGGCTCGCTCTGATTCTGATTGGGACTTTATGTATGGTCATCCTCTTCTATTTGATTGTGCTCTCCATATGCCCGTCTATTGGAGAAAGCGTAACAGATGCATTTGAAAAAATCTGTTTTGTGTTGAGTCCGCTTACTGCTTTAATGCTAGGATGGTATTATAAGAAGTTCTAGCCGCTAGGTTGCTAATGTTGCTAAACAGGGACAGTTACAGATTTATATCAACCAGCCATAGGCATTAATTGGTGGCTGTCCCTCCTTTTCCCCCATCCTTTTCCCACGATGTAAGATGTAATCAGCAAATTTATATTGTTAAACGTCCATAGTTTTCCCCAATCCTTCTAATGAGCCGAAAAACAGCCAAGTTACGCATTGGCGACGTTTTTTTGACTTGTTTCTGGAGTGTAGTAGCTAATGTTGCTCTTGGAAATGGCCGACTTATTTATAGCGAGAACATCCTTCAGGTTGATCAGTTAGCGACATAGAGTTCTTCCCAAGGATGAGAAGTTAGAGACGTTTTGCGGAAACTATATATACATAGTTCGACTGTAAGCAAACATGACGCCATTCGCTACAACATCGCGAAGTGAAGATGATTGGGCAGCAATCACCACGAGCAATCAATTTGCTGCTCTTGGAGAGTTTGCACGCAAGTTCAAAGGCAATACTGGTATATGGCAAGAGTATCGTGATAGACTACGCACTCGTGACGCAAGAAGGATCGATACTGACTACGTCAAGGCTCAATTAATGAATGCATGGAACACCGAACGTTTGCTTAATATGACAAAGGATCAGTTTTCAGATACAGGAAATGGTTTTGTGTCACAGTGGGCTTTTCCCCAGGCATACTATGCTGTTTTTAACTCTACGTTGGCTTCGTTTGCATGTTCAGGATTCTCTGAAAGAACACATGCTAAAGTACGCAAGAAAGTCAGCGATCTAGCGAATAGATCTGCCTTGCCTGATGGCTTAAATGTATATGTGGATGGCGGGCCAAATAATCTCCATGTGCATGACTTGAGTGCTGATCTTACTGACTTTCAATCAGTCAGGTTAAATTTAGATGATCCAAATAACGTCAATGCTCACCTTATAATATTTCTTAAAAGTACCCGTAAGCAACATCTTCGAGAGAAGAAGAGCAATGTTAAAATCATGACGAGGGATGGAAAGAAACCCAAAGTCAATTATAATGACGCCGATTGGGAAATAGTATCATCGAGCCTCGGCAAAACATCCTGGCTTTGTCTCTTCTACCGCAAAAGGATTAAGTCAAATTACCATGATATAGACACTTTTCTATCATCCGATTTCGCTACAGACAAAGTCTTGAACGGCTTATCGGAATTTGTCTGGGTATTTAATTTAGCCAATGAAATAAACATCGTGAATCATTTAGGTATTGAGGAGATTAAGTCTTGGGCACCCAGCGGTTTTAGTGCAGTAGAAGAAAGAATAGCCTTCCTATCCGATTTGTTCTAAACACACAGAAAACACAACCTATACGTAACAAGTTTGTTGAAACATCCAAAAAAGGTCAAATATATTCAAAACAACCATATAAAAAATTAGGGATAGTCAATTTTTTACAATCTTCAAAAAATAAAATCCAAGAAAACTCACTCGCTCAAGGTTGATGTTTGAGATTATACCAATCTTTTGAGAACCCGCAACTTTATTCCATTCGACTGCGCTCAGGGCAGGGTTGCAGGCTAAAACTGTAATTGAGTGAAATACTAACGACTATGGATTTGGTGGGGTAAACCCCACCCTACCTGTTATAAAGGCGTATATGGGATGCTTCAGCCCGTGAGATAACTTTGTTTTTGATAGTATGGCGTATCTCATGGGCTAAATGTTGACGACTTTTTTTTAATTCTGAAATATTTACATCCCACGTTCGACTATACTGAGGTAGAATTTGGTGATTGTTTTAAATGATGACATCGTAAAATCCGATTTGGGAGCCATACTCATGGAAACATTGATTAATTTATTGGAAGCCATGCCATACTGGGGCTGGATCGCGGTTATCGTCATTGGCGGCCTCGCCGTCGAAGGCTACGTCAAGATCAGACGCATGCAAATCAAGCATGCCGAAAGGATTGCAAAAATCCAGCAGGGAATCGATCCGGGTGACGAAACCGAGGCCTATAAGAAGGATGAAGTCTAAATATGAACAAATGTTAGAG
>CAZMWN010000375.1:0-2265 GCA_964569935.1 uncultured Pirellulales bacterium | reverse complement strand
TCAGTTTATAAATAACCGCACAAAAAACAGGTAAAAGGAAGAATACGCGGATTTTTTGTGAAACATTTGATGCTAAATAGCGACTATTTTCCAGAGGATGTTATAAACTAAAAAAATAAGGAGACAAGGAAATGGTAAAAAAAGAAGGTTTAATAAGAATATCTTTAGGTTGTTTGCTGAGTGTATTTGCACTGGCCGGATGCTGTGTCTATGTCGGAAGCTGCGATATGCAGGCGAAGTATGAAAAGATTGTGCATCTGGAGATGCCTCTATCTCCGGGCTCAGGTTTTGAAGCCCAAACCCACAACGGCTCAATCACAATTAATGGTGCCGATGTTGCTGATTGTAATGTCACGGCCACTGTTGTTGCCCGGGCAAGAACCGATGAAGATGCAATGGAAGTAGCTGAGCAAACCCGAGTGAGTTTGGAGAGTTTGGGCGAGAATCTAATCCTTAAAATTAAGAAGCCGGAACATATGATAAACCGCTCTGTGAGTGTCAGCCTGGATTGTGTTGTCCCTGACCGTGTTGATCTAAAGCTCGGAAGTCATAACGGAGCTGTGAAAATCACAAATATCACCGGGCAGATTGATGCCACAACGCATAACGGCAGGGTGACTGCTAAGAATATTTCAGGCGGGGTCAAGCTTAAGACGCATAACGGCAGAGTTGAATGTGAAGAAATCTCCGGCGATGCACGGCTCAGAACGCATAATGGCGGCGTTAAAGTATATTACTCCGAAACGGCCGAGTCTCTCTGTGATATTTCAATTGTAACTCACAACGGCAGTATAGAACTTGAAGCTCCGCAGAACTATTCGGCACAGGTGGAGGCTTCGACACACAACGGCTCTATAAACACGGATTTGCCTATAACGGTCACGGGAAAGGTAAGTAAGAGCAGACTCACAGGGACAATCGGTGACGGTCAGGGCAAATTATATCTTGAGACCCACAACGGCTCAATAAAACTCAGGTAATTGACTGTGCTCTCAAAGGAGTTAAAAATGAAGAAGTTTTATTGCTCAGTTGGAGCGTTCGCCTCTTTCATATGGCTGTTGGTTTTTGCTGTCGGCTGTAATATTCAAATTGGTGACTGGTCACGAGCCAAATACGAAAAGACTGTTCATCAGCAAACGGTCATTGAGCACGGTTCGACTATTAAGGTGGGAACCAGTTCCGGTTCAATTACTATTACCGGCGCTGAAGTAACCGATTGTGATGTAGTTGCTGAAATCTGTGTTAGAGCACCCACCGAACAAGAGGCATATGAAATATCAGAAAATGTAAAAATTATTCTGGAGCCGGTGGGTAACACACTAACGATAAAAGTCGACAAACCACAATTGTCAAATAACCGCTCAATCAGCATCAGCTATGATATAACAGTACCGAAGCAAACCAACGTACAGTGTAATAGTTCCTATGGTGCGTTAAAGCTGACGAATATCGATGGAGATGTAAGCGGCAAAACCAGCAGCGGCTCAATTACCGCCGAAGATATAGAAGGCTCAGTCGATTTGAATACATCCTATGGCTCTGTCACATGTCTTGATATTTCAGGCGGTGATATCAAACTTAAAACCAGTAGTGGCCGAATCAAGCTCTCAATAGCATCTTTCGGCGATTGTGATTTACATACGTCTTATGGCTCAATCACAGTTGATGAATTCGAAGGAGATTCAATCAAACTCCATTCGAGCAGCGGCAGTATAAATGTTACAGATGCCTGCGTAAAAGCAACCAATATATCCACATCGTACGGTCATATCACTTGTCGGCAAATTACGACTGCAGATCTTACTGCCAAATCCGGAAGCGGGGGTATTGACATTACTTGTTCGGACTCGACGCCATCTGATATTACCGCAAATGTTGTTACCTCTTACGGCAGTATCGATTTCATAGCACCACAGGACTTCTCAGGCGAAGTAGAGCTGGGAACAAGTTATGGCTCAGTGAGAACAGATTTGCCGGTAACAATTACCGGTCAGGTCAGCAAAAAGAGGATTGCCGGTACAATTGGCCAAGGGAAAGGAAAACTGTATCTAAAAACCAGCAGCGGTTCGATAAAATTAAAATAGCAAAATGTTTCAAAAGATTAACTTACATTAAGCGGCCATGTAAACAATTATCAATTTGTTCTGCATACCTTATTTTAGTTTGCTCCAATAAACGGAACAGACTACAATCATGTCGTGATTAAAAGAAGAAAAACCATAACTGTCAAAGTCGGCTCAGTCAAACTTGGTTTCAGGCATCCTG
>CAZMWN010000374.1:0-2280 GCA_964569935.1 uncultured Pirellulales bacterium | reverse complement strand
GATTCGAAAACTGGTTAATTACACCTGAGTAATCCCATGTCCATGTTCCCGTAATGGTGGTGCCCTCTGTACCCGGATTAATAAGAGGTAATTCTCCCGGGGAATCGGGATTGAGCGTATCAGTAAAAACCACGCCGTTCGTTCCAGTCGGCGCTGCTGCTCCACCAACATCATTCCACCCATAACCATCGTTATTGAAACTAACCTGGTAAACCTGAGCAAAAGTAGTCGCCGGGTCCCAGTCTGCGCTATTGTAGGTGACGTCGATTGCAAACGCCTTGTTGGCCATAAACGCGTCCAGCCCACCTATGTCCTGCAACTTAACGGAGAGGTTCTGTTGCCAGCCGCTACCAGGACTGACTTTTAGTGCGCTGGTGCCGAGCGTCGCACCTGTCTCGCTGAAGGTGTACTTGGGCGCCCCAATAGATTCAATCGTTGCCTGCCCCCCACCCCAGTCGATCCAGCCATCATAAGAGCCGTCTTCCCAGTCGCCTATAACCACGTCGGCATAGCCGGTGGATATGACTGAGAGCACTAAAACAGACATCAGATAAATAAATTTTTTACACATAATAATCCTCCTTCAAAATAAAAGAGTGAAAACAAACGAAAATGATTTTGCCCTCACCCCACTATATCATATACCCGACCAGGATAATTTTTTATGCAAGAAATGACCTTCCTCCTCCAAAAATCAACTATCCACTTAAAGATAAATAAAATACTTATCCGAAATACACTATTTTCGGCTATTCACTCTTCTTTGCAATTCAGCGTGTCATTGGGAAAAAACCCAGATGGACTATGGCATTTAACCCGTATCCAATGAATGCTTAAAAGACAAATCCACACAAAAAATACAGTCCTATTATATGTTTTGTACCAAATTTGCACCCATAATGTCAAGCAATTCTTTGAGTGTCTTAAAAAATTTCCATTATTCATATAACCTTTTCGTTCTTCTACTTTGCTTTTCTGCAATCTTAGCCGCTGTACTATATACGAACTGATAAACCATTAGAGTAGCAGGTTCGAATCTCAATATAAAAAAAGCCCCGCATTAGGCGAGGCTAACTTATTGATAAAAAAGGAGTTATGTTTCCGGGAATCCCTTATTTCAACCTCAAAATAACAAAGTAATTGGTTCCTTCTATATTGACTAACAATAGAACTCGCCCTTGCTTTTTAGCTTTTTCTATCACCTGATTGAATTCCCGGGTATTTCTTACCGGTTTCCGGTTAACTTCTTGAATCAATGTACCAGGTGCAATACCGCTGCGTGCAGCTTGTGAGCCGGGTTCCACGTTTTTGACAACAACTCCGGTCTGTGTTTCATAACCATAACGATCTTTTAATTCATCAGTAAGAGTTTCAACAGAAAAACCTAATTCTTTAATTGTCTCTGTTTGTAAATTACCGGTGAGTTGATCCATCGAAGAACGTTTTCCAAGTTCAATATCAATTTTCTTTCGTTTTCCGTCACGCCATATTGTTAATTCAATCTTAGTGCCGGGTTTGAGCATTGCTATTTTAGTCTGTAAATCGATAGCTGATTCAACCGGCCGGCCATCAACTTCAAGAATAACGTCGTTGTGTGTTAGCCCTGCCTTGTCAGCAGCCGAGCCTTCAATCACATTAGGAATAAGAACACCTTTAGTATTTTCATCCAGGCCAAATAAAGGGGCGTGGTTTGGAGTAAGGTCCTCAATATTACTGACACCAAGCAGGCCTCTTTCAACGGTTCCACTTTCAAGAATCTGCTGATAAGCGTACCTTGCCATATTTACCGGCACTGCAAAACCAATTCCAATATTTCCGGTCGAGCCTGCAATAGCAGAATTGATCCCGACAACCTTTCCGTCAAGATTAATTAGAGGCCCCCCTGAATTACCGAAATTTATCGCCGCATCAGTCTGAATGAAGTCTTCAAGTGAGGCCAGTCCTAATCTGCTTCTTCCTTTAGCACTGACGATACCCGCAGTCACAGTGTGGCTTAGACCGAGCGGATTGCCGATGGCAAGAACCCATTCGCCAACTTCGAGGGTATCGGAGTCAGCCAGCTCCAAATAAGGCAAATCATTGGCATCTATTTTAATAACAGCTATATCCGAATCCGGATCTGTTCCAGTAACCTCGGCTGTAAACTCTCGGCCGTCTGTAAGTTCTATTAAAACTTTATCAGCACCTTCGACTACATGATTATTTGTCAGGATATAGCCTTCTGAAGAGATAATAAAACCGGAACCCTGAACCGGACGGGTCTGTTTATACTTACGCTGC
>CAZMWN010000373.1:0-2303 GCA_964569935.1 uncultured Pirellulales bacterium | reverse complement strand
CCGAAGCCGATTACCCGGCCGGTGACATCGGTAATCGTAAACATCAGCCGGTTTATAAATTTGTCCTGATTCCGACCGGTAGTCAGGCCGGCTGGCTCTAACAATTTCGCCGGAACCCTGCCGGCTGCAGCAGCCTTAATTAAATCGTCCTGCGAATCGACTGCTAGGCCGAGCTGCCATTTCTTCAGGCTCTCAGGCTTTATCTGCCTTTGGGCCAGATAGCCACGGGCGTATTTCCCTTTTTTTGCATCTGCCAGGTTCTTCCGGAAGTATTTCGCCGCCCAGGCATTCACCCTCGCCAGCTTGTTCGGATCAACCTCTACCTTTTCACTTTTGCCCCCTGCGGCTCCGCTTCGGACGGGCTTTTGCCATTTTGGGAGTTTTATTCCCGCGCGATCGGCCAATCTCTCTATCGCCTGCGGAAAGTTCAGGTTCTCCCGCATCTGGACGAACTTAAAGACATCCCCGCCGGCCCCGCATGCAAAACATTTGAATATCTGCTTAACACTGTTGACGTTCATACTCGGCTTATGGTCATCGTGAAACGGGCACAAACCCACCATTTCCCTGCCCTTTTTCTTCAGGCTGACATGCTCACTTATAACGTCAACAATATCGTTGGCCTGCTGAACTTCCAAAACAACTCGATTATCAAACATCCCTGCCATACTACAACGTTTCCACTAAAAAAATATCGGATATGTGATACACCTCCGAGAATTCCGCATAAGGCGGACACCCCTATTATCAACTGGTTAGAGATGGCTATCCAACTACATAAATATACCCATAATCTTAAAAAAGTCAAGTCGGGCAAAAAAAACCCGCTTTTAATACTAAAAAACGCCATACAAGAGCAATCGGACACTTAGTGAATTCAGACTTAGTGGTAGTGTTTCAGTTTTAAAAAAGGAGTAAAAGTGGAAGCTTTTATTACGGAAATTATCAAAAAAAATGAGAACCAATATGGATTTTATAAAGGGCCAAAAAATTAACGCCTTGTCTTAGCAAAGATGCCAAAAACAAGGTCGAAAGGCAAGGCGCTATTCTGATTGAACTAATAATTGCTTATCCAGTCCAACCATTGCGACGTGCGTTAGCTTCACAGTCAGATTTGTTGCGATATCCTTCTGTTGAGGCTCCAACGATGTTGCCGTTGGGGGCTGTTCGCCTCCAGCGCCAATCACCGTTGTCTTCTTGATAAAACTCCCACTTGTCGTCTGCCATAATTCTCACCTCCTTTCATTGGTTTGATATGCGGCCAAAGGATATAGCCCATCAAGGGCATATCAAGGGCCTGTTTTGGCAAAAGTAGGTGCGAAGTACTTAAATGCTAAAGTGGATATTTAATGTCAACAAGTAAAATATATAAGTTTTTTAAATTTAATAGCGTCTTAGTTTGAAACAAAAGAATAGTCAGCTATTTCATTCTATGAAATAGCTAACAAAAAAATGTAATGCTTCATCGATTTAATTATTTGAATAAATCAGAATGTGAGCCTGTTCGCTCGAAAATAAGGACCTCTCTTGTGATGTAATATATTAAAAGCCAATCGGGTTCGATATGACACTCTCGATATTTTTTCCACCGTCCCTGAAGTTTATGTTCTTTGTGTTTGGGTAGTAATTTTTGACCGGCTGCAAGTTTTTTAATAATATCATCAAGATTTTGCAGGTTCTTCCCCTGCCTCGCCATTCTCTTAGCGTCCCTTTTGAATTGACCTGTATAGGAGACTTTCAGCGGTGCAGCTCCTTTAATAGCTCATTAACGTTGGAAAACTCGTGCACATCTTCTCCTTTCTCAGACTTTTCAAGCGTCTTTACAGTGAGTTCGTTAGGAAGTTTTATTTCAAAAGGGATGGCTCGACGCAAAACAATTTGTTTAAGATAAACTACTATCGCCTCAGACATCGACATGCCTAATTCATCCAATACGCACTTTGCATCTTTCTTGACTTGAGGGTCAATCCTTGCCTGAACAATCGTCCCATTTGCCATTTTAGACCTCTCTTTTATCTCTTATTTCTGATATGCCATTGTATATACATTGTACTTACATATACTATACATATACTTTTCGGCCTAATCAAGCAAATTCTTACTAATATACCGGGGAAAATCGATAATAATTATAAAGAAAAATAGATAAGTATTTTATATTAATATAGTTATATAACCGCCTAATTCATAGGAAAAACCACTTTTAATACTAAAAAACGCCATACACCAGAAATCAGACACTTAGCAGATTCAGACTGCAAGGTGCTGTCCTAATTTGATTTTAAGGGAAAAAGAATTTATGG
>CAZMWN010000372.1:0-2323 GCA_964569935.1 uncultured Pirellulales bacterium | reverse complement strand
GAATAGTGCCCATCTTAACACGGCTCAGGTTTCATCAAAACATCTTGACTTTGTATTGCCGAATTTGAAAGCCCATCTTACGTTCTGGTCTTTAGCCTTGGCTGGATTGATATTGGATTTATGGACTAAAAAGGCAGTATTCGACTGGATGGATAATCGGCAAACGTATCCCGTTATAGAAGGTTTTTTGCAATTAGTAAGAGCGCTCAACGACGGAGCTGCCTGGGGAATGTTAGCAGGCAACACATTTTTTTTAGCAGCCGTTTCGATCATCGCATTAGTTGTGATATTTGTTGTTTTTCTTTATAGTGGACGGCAGCCGTTATTAATTCATGTTGCGTTTGGACTTTTTGCCGCTGGTGTTTCCGGTAATCTTTACGATAGAGTTTTTAATGGTGGTTTAGTACGAGACTTTATAGATGTCTATTACCGCAGCTATCACTGGCCTGCTTTTAATGTTGCCGACAGTTTGCTGTGTATAGGGATTGGGCTGCTGATTATTTCAACCATTTTCACTGGGAAGCCTCCTCAAAAACATGCTCAGCAACAAAAATAGGGGCATTTGTCGCTGTGCCAAGAGCAATTGCATCGGAGGGACGTGAATCGATTTCAATTTTTCGTCCGTTCAGGCTCAAATGAATCCTTGCGAAAAAAATGTGGTGGCGCAAGTCATTTATCACTATTTTATCTATTTGTGCGCCGAGATTCTCAATTACATTCGCTAATAAATCGTGTGTCATCGGTCGGGCAGGCTTGATGCCCTTAAGTCGTCGGTCGATTGCAAAAATTTCAACTATACCGATTACAATAGGGAAACTCCGCTCGCCGTGGCGCTCTTTAAGGACGATTATCTGCTGGTCGGACATCTCGTTGATGATTATCCGTGACAATTCAGCTTCAGTTTCCATTTTTACACCGCCTTTACCCGGCAAATGGGTAAATAAGTTGATGTGTATTACAGCTTATTTTTTTATACGTTCGCTCATTCGCTATGTTCTAATTCCAAAAGGTGTTTTGTAACGGTCTCTAATTGTTCTGTCAACTGGCGGAGTCTGTCTTTAGCTTGAGATACTACTTCGGGCTTGGCTTTTGTTATAAAGTTTTTATTAGCCAGTTTGTTTTCAACCGATTGTTTAGCTTTTTCTATTTGCTGTCTGTGTTTTTCCAGCCGTTTTCTTTCTGCCTCTACATCAATTACATTGTGAACGAAAATCTGTATGTCGTCAACAATGGCAGTGGCGGCATTGTGAGGTTTTGGAATATCTGCTCCTGCCTGGAACTCTTTAGCTCCGGCCATGGAGCAGATTAATTCTGCGTTATTGTTCAGTTTCTGCGAAATATTCTGTTTGGCGTTCGCTGAAATGGCGCCTAGGGCCATAACGTTGTACTTGTTCTTGACATCCCTTACAGCTCGTATCAGGTTCTGGATTATTGTTATATCTTGTTCGGCAGTATCGTTAACCAAAGAATCTAATGATTGTGGCCACATAGCAACCACCAGGGCATTGTTCTGTTCGATTGGAGCTATACCCTGGAGTTTTATTGCCGGTACGATTTCATTTAGTTTCTGGAATATTCCCTCTGTGATAAACGGCACAAAAGGATGCAATAAGCGCAGGGTCTGGTCCAGGACAAAAGCTAAAACATTTTGGGCGATGGGTTTTTTCTGCTCGTCCTGCATTCTCGGTTTGGCCCATTCAAGATACCAGTCACAAAAATCGTTCCAGAAGAACCTATATAGCTGCGATAATGGATCACTGAATTTGAAGTTATCCAGCGATTCGGTCACTTCGGAAATAGTCCTGGCTAATCGGGAGAGAATCCATTTGTCGGTGATATCCATTTTGTCGGCGTCGAATTTTGCCGGGTCTATCTCTTCGAGATTCATCATGGCAAAGCGCGAGGCATTCCAGAGTTTGTTGCAGAAATTGCGGCCGATATCGAATTTTGGAGATGTATTGGCCTGGCGACCATCGGGCAATGTCATCTGCACTACAGGCATTCGGATATCCTGTGTATCTGTTGTCATGCTGGCTAATGTGAATCGCATCGCATCTGCTCCGTGGCTGTCGATAGCCACTAACGGGTCGATGCCGTTGCCAAGGCTCTTGGACATTTTTCGTCCTTCGCCGTCCTGTATCATCGCGTGAATATATACGTCACTAAAAGGAATGTCACCGGCGCAATATTGCCCCATCATTAACATTCGTGAGACCCATAGTGTTATAATTTCGCGTGCGGTGCAAAGCACGTCACCCGGATAGAATGATTTTAGCTCCGGCGTATCCTCCGGCCAGCCCATTGTACTAAACGGCCACAACGC
>CAZMWN010000371.1:0-2334 GCA_964569935.1 uncultured Pirellulales bacterium | reverse complement strand
AGGATATTTTGCAGTATTGCTTCGATAAAAAGGTGATTCCGGTTTCGCCGAATCTTTTATACGCATATCTGATGACGGTGGCGATGGGCCTTCACGGCCTGCAGATAGAAAAACAGGCAGCCGAAATACGCCAGAATTTAAAAAGGCTAAACGCTTCTTTTGCAGATTTCGGAGGTACCTGGGATATTCTCGGCAAACATTTACGGAACGCCTACGGCCAATACGACGAAGGCCAGAAAAAGCTCGACCGATTTGGGATGCAGCTTGACCAAATAAGAACTGAAGAGACAAATGATTCGTAAAATATGTCATAATGATAATACAGCCTGAAAGGCAGGACTAAATCGCGGTTTTACAGCGGTGTTATACGAAAAATCGAAAGTGAAGAATGATGAAAAACCTAAACAAATGCCTGTTTTTTGTCCTTGTAGTAATAGCAATATCCGCACCTGTCGGGGATTTTTGCAAAGGCCAAAATAGAGAAAGCGAGATGGTTGATTATACCAATCCAGATATCATCTCAAATAGGTTGGCAAACCAGAATAACATCTTGCCTGAATGGAGCATAGAATTGCATGAGGGAACAGAGTTGGTTTTTGCACAAGTTGAAGAAGCAAAAAAAAGGTTGACAACGAAGGATGATTTTATTAAAAATCTTAGCCCGTTCGACCGCTCGGCAAGATTGAAGAGGGATAAGTCTGTGTCGGAAGAAGAATTCCTGGAGTATATCGCCGAGCAGGTCCAGCCATGGACAATTAACGAAAAGACTAATATTACAGCTCTGATCGAATCTGTTGCCGGGCAGCTCAAGAATTTTGATTTGAATCTTCCGCCAAAAATATTGCTGATAAAAACAACAGGTAAGGAAGAAGGTGGCGCCGCCTACTGCAGACCGAACGCAATTATACTGCCCCAGAATATGTTAGTTCAACGAAATGTGGATTTGGAAAAAATATTAATTCAGGAACTCTTTCACATTCTCTCTGCAAACGATTCGAAGTTGAAGGGAGCTTTGTATGAATTGATAAATTTC
Organism: uncultured Pirellulales bacterium; assembly: GCA_964569935.1. Classification (GTDB taxonomy): domain Bacteria; phylum Planctomycetota; class Phycisphaerae; order Sedimentisphaerales; family Anaerobacaceae; genus JAFGPS01. The sequence goes on along the minus strand of CAZMWN010000371.1, from coordinate 1,301 downwards.
AGGAAGTGTGATGATATTGAGCTGCCGGAGAAAATTCGCGAAACTAAAATAACTAATCCCGACGGGATTAAGAATGACCATTACGTTGAAGTACAATATGAAGATGATATTATTCAAGTGGTCCCGATCATTTATTCTTCATCTCCAAAATATGATGTTGCTAAGGAAGGCGAGTTTTTTCGCTATTTGAAGATAAATCTGCTTGCCATAGAGAAAACCGGTGATAAATGGCAGTACAAGCGTGACAGTAACGGTGAACCTGTGCTGTTGGAATTACATGATGTTCCTGATTACTTTAATAAAATCGGCTTTAATACAAATTATGCATTTCATCCGGAAGAAATTCTTGCTAAAAATTTCGTTCTGATGGTTCAGGGAACGCAGCCGGTTAAATCCGAATGGGTTATTGAAGGAATGCAGAAATTGTTGCAACGTGACCCGGATAAAATCCCGGGTGAAGATTAAGAGAGATAGTAATAGTATCTCTCCTGTGGTTTTACTGTTTGTTTAGAAATTGAGTAAAGGGAGTTCGTTATGTCTGATATTTATGATTGCATTATTATTGGGGCCGGGCCGGCGGGGCTGGCGGCGGCTCTTTATACGTCCCGTGACAGGTTAAAAACTCTAATCCTTGAGAAGTTCATGCCGGGCGGACAAATCAATAATACCGATAGGATAGAAAATTATCCCGGCATCGAACGCATCGACGGCCCGGGCCTGATTGCGCAAATGCAAAAGCAGGTCGAGAATTTCGGGGCCGAGATTAAAAACGCCTGCGAAGTAACCGCCTTGGAAAGGCAACAGGATTCGAACATTGCAGTTCGTTGCGACAAGGGGAAATTTATCGCAAGAACGGTTATTTTAGCTCCGGGCAGTGACTATCGCAAACTTGGTGTTCCCGGAGAAGACCAGTTCAGCGGCTCAGGCGTCAGCTATTGCGGTACCTGTGATGCACCGTTCTTTAGGGGCAAACACGTCGTTGCCGTCGGCGGCGGCAATACTGCGGTGGAGGAAACTCTGCACCTGACTAAATTCGCCGAAAAGGTGACAATGATTCACCGCAGGGACGAATTCAGAGCGTCGAAGGTCCTGGTTGAGGAACTTCTGGAAAAGGTCAATGAGCCGAAATCAAATCTGGTTATCAAATATAGCACAATAGCAACCGCTATCCAGGGCGAAAAAAAGGTAGAGTCGGTCAAATTCAAGAACGTTAAAAACGTCCAACAGGAGGATTATCCCGGCGATGGAGTATTCATATTTGTCGGGATGGAGCCGAACACCGATTTCCGGAAAGGTTCTGT
>CAZMWN010000370.1:0-2359 GCA_964569935.1 uncultured Pirellulales bacterium | reverse complement strand
AACGCACATCCGGCGGACTTATCAGGGCATATTACTCACCCGACGGGAGTGATTGGACACGATTCAATTTACAGCAGGTCACTATGGCTAACCCGATGTATGTCGGCTTAGCAGTGACAAGTCACAACCCTGTTGTACCATGTGAGGCTAAATTCTCGAATGTCAGCTTCCCTGATACAACTGTTAGTCCAGAATGGAACTCCCAGGACGTAGGTTTAGTAACGAACAATATCCAGCCTATGTATGTTGTTCTCAATAGCAGCGCCGTGGTTTATTATGATGACCCAAATGCAGCTTTAATAGATCAGTGGACCGAGTGGAACATCCCATTGCAGAGTTTTGCAGATCTGGGCGCTAACCTTACTAATATCAATTCTTTCGGCATTGGTTTAGGTGACAGAGACAATCAGCAGCCAGGCGGTAAAGGTACAATGTACATAGACGATATACGGTTGTATCGGCCATAAATATCAAATAACAATTAATCCCGGGAACAGTCTATTGATTGTAAAAAAGCAATAGAGTGTAACCAGAGGAACAAAAAGGCAGGGCTGATTTTTAAGATTATCTTGGGGCCTATGCTGAGTTAATCGGCATAGGCCCTATTTCTTTTCCTGTTCCCATTACAAAACAGCCGCCGGATATTGATAGTTTTGTTTCCATCAATAGTTATAAATATTAAAACTTATTGAAATTAACACCTTTAAGTATTGACAAATACTGTAGTAAACGCCAAACTTACATGCTTATCCATAACGCTATTTCGTTGAACGTTTTTATTAATTTTGTTTATGGAGAATTTGTCATGAGAATGGATATCAATCGTGTTGATGTGTGGGCTGCCAGTATGGATGATCGTCCCGGCGGATTGGCCGAGAAACTCGATGCTCTTGCCCAGGCAGATATTGATCTTGAATTCGTCAACGCTCGCCGTGCACCCGATAGACCAGGACAAGGTGTGGTTTTTGTTATGCCCATAAAAGGCGCCAGACAGATCAGGACCGCCAGAAAAGCCGGTTTCGAAAAAACCAAATCACTTCATGGAATCCGAATCGCCACAGGCAACAAACCCGGATTTAGTGCAGAATTGGCTCAAAAAATTGCAGATGCCGGTATCAACCTTCGAGCTTTCAGTGGTGCTTCCATCAGCAACCGCGCCATTTTTTATTTGGCTTTTGATACAGACGCCGATGTTAATAAAGTTCTGCGCCTGATCAAGTGAAACAGTTTCGATGTATTAAAGGAAATTTAATTCTCAAGTGGGAAAATCTCCATAAGGATACTGCAGAGTAGCTGGATTGCCTGACCAACCTGAGCCGATACCGGCTGACCTAACTGTGTTTGTGCCGGTTGAATACCAATACAATACACATCAAGTTCAACACTTTGACGAATCATATCAATAAATAACCGCGGCGAGAGTGTATGCGTTGAAATTGCAAGTGAGTTGAGCTGCTCAGTTTCGAACAGTTTAATTGTGCCGGGTTCGGCTCCAAAGTCGATAGCATCAATAAGAAGCAGATTCCGTGGGGCTTTTTTGATTATCGGCTGAATATAATTTTCAGGAACAATACCTGCGTCAATTATATGTGCTGAAATTTCCACTCGATGGAGCTGTTCGCAAACAAGTGGACCAATGGCATCGTCACCTTTGAGGATATTCCCAATACCGATAATAATTGTTGATGAACCACGCAGTTTATTCAGTTGCTCAAAGATTTGTTTATCATTGCCCATAGCGATTTCTTCGTGTGTCTTTTACGATATGTCGTGCGAAAAACTTCCGCTATATACAATGCGGATTTCTATAGCCTGACATTGACTTCGCACTTGCATTTTGGGCAAAGGATTCGCATAAAATCACTGGTCTGAACTTCCACAGTTTCTTCCTCAGACGGCTGGTGAATATACTCAGGTCGGGTCTGTAATTGTCCACTTTTAGCAATCAACAGTGAAGGATTAGTATAAGCCAGCGGACCAAGTTTCTCATAAAGCCAGATAAGATGCTTTTTAGTACCTATTAACTCACCACACTTTTCACACATTTGGAGTTCGAATTCGTGATTTTCAACGGTGGCTTCTTTGTCCATCGTAGCCAAATCCCATTTATTCGAAAGAGTGATTCCGGTTTCAGTGGTACAATTTTCGTGGCAGTTGCCGCAAAAAATACAGGCATAAGTTCGATGCGTTATTATCCTGACCGGAGGGTCCGCTTCAAGATCATCAACCATAGTTAAACAGTTCGGGCTTGGACAAACATTCACACAGGCACCGCAGCCGATACAGGTATCAAGATCAAATTCCGGCTTACCCCTGAGCTTATCCGGCACAATACATGGTTTAGCCGGAAAACGAGTCG
>CAZMWN010000369.1:0-2364 GCA_964569935.1 uncultured Pirellulales bacterium | reverse complement strand
AGTTCTTTCTGCTCCGCATCGAAATCTTTGGCGTCTCCCACGTCATTTTTCCATAGGTCAACCTGACCCCTCATCCACTGACGGTCAATGAATTTCCCGCTTAGTGCCTCAAATTGAGCCTTGGCAAGAAGGCCCTGAAGGTAGCCGCTTTCCATCCTGCGTGATGGATCCGATGCAATCTCTAACTTTGGTTCGTCGGTGCTAAACAACGCTTCGAATCCATCTCCAAAACCCGGCTTCAGAATAACCGCCGCAGCTACTTTACCCTTTCTCACCTGTTCAATGGCATCATCTCGACTCATGGGGATTGTTTTTAATGCCTCGTCGGATTCCAGCTTCGATATATAAGTGTTTGAAAACTCCGACTTATCCTCGTCCACAACAGCGATTTCCATTCCAGACGGCCCCTTACTAGTGCCGGAATATATAGCACCAAAAAACAGAGCAAACAGAACAGGAAAACCGAAAACCCAAAAAATATTGCCCTTATCACTTAGCAGCACACGCAGGTCTTTGATTGCAAGAAACAGCACCTTGTTCATTAATCTCGAAGCCTCCGTCCGGTCAGATTAAGAAAAACATCTTCAAGGTCGGCCGTTTGAACTCGCAGCGAACGAAAACGAAATCCGCTGCTGTTAAGTTTCGCCAGGGATTCCATAGGCTCACCGGTCTGGAACCTAATCCTGGTTTCTTCGAACTGGATATTCTCACTATCAACGAACGGCTTTATTTTATCAACGCCCGATAGACTTTCTTCGAACTCGGCCTCGATATGTGACGGGCCTCCATGCCTGGTAATAAGATTTTCAACGCTGTCCATATCCAGAATCCTGCCGTGGTCAATAATCGCAACTCTCTGACAAAGACGCTGGGCCTCCTCCATATAGTGGGTCGTATAAATTATCGTCCGGCCCTGTTTTTTCATACCCTCAATTGTATCAAATATCAAATTACGAGACTGCGGGTCCACGCCTACCGTAGGTTCATCGAGCAGTAAAATCGGCGGGTCGTGCAAAAAAGAGCACACCATATTGAGCCGACGTTTCATTCCGCCGCTGTATTTAGAGACGCGTTCCTTACTCCTCTGCGCTAATCCCGCTATCTCAAGGCAATCCCTGACACGCTCTTTCAGCTTTCGCCCGCTGAGTCCGTATATCCTGCCAAAAAAACGCAGATTCTCCTCCGCTGAAAGCTCCTCGTATATTGCCAATGTCTGTGGCACAACTCCCAAAGACAAGCGAACCTCAACCAAGCTGGGATCAGTCTTTCCATCCAGAGTCACTTTTCCAGCATCCGGCTTCAAGAGCCCGCAAAGTACTTTAATCGTGGTTGTTTTACCGGCTCCATTGGGACCAAGTAATCCAAAGGTCTCCCCTTTTTGCAGCTCGAAACTAACATCATCCAGCGCAACAGTGTCACCATACCGTTTCTTCAGATTGTCAGCTTTAATCATCCGAACATATCCTGAAATATGAAAGTCAAGCCCGCATGTTATCTATTCGGCAAGTTCTCCTGCCGTGTTAGATTATCCGGCTTTTAACCGATTGAAAGCTCCCGACTTCTCTCGGCCGCACGCCGCACAGCCGCTAAAACCACTTCCTCAAAATTCCTATCAGCGAAGACCTTAAACGCTGCTTCGGTAGTGCCGTTGGGAGTGGCGACTTTCTTGGTAAGCACATCTGGTGTTTCACCACTTTCAGCCGCCTTCTCGGCAAGAATCGCGGCGCCTTTGGCAGTTTGGAGAACCAATTCCCTAGCTATATCTTCAGGCAGGCCAAGTTCGATACCTGCCTTTATTATCTCTTGCATTAAAAGGAAAAAATAAGCAGGTCCTGTACCGCTTACAGCAGTAACCGCATCGAGTAAATCCTCATCCTCAATAACAATTGCTTCGCCCACTGAAAGTAAAACCAACCTTGCCATTTCAACCTTCGTTTGTGCTTTCTCGTTGGCAAAAAGGACGCTGGCACCTTCATCAACCCATGCCGGCATATTGGGCATAACGCGAACAATTGCCACATCCCCCAGCACAGAAGATATATTGGCCGTTTTAATACCTGCCGCTATGGATATAATCAGCATATCCGGCTTGATTGAATCCTTAATGCTCTCCAAAGTCTCAGGCATATTTTGAGGCTTGACGCTTAAAACCAGGTTGTCAACTTTCGAAGCCAGTTCTGCGTTACTCTCTGCAGTTCTGACTCCATAGTGTTCTCGAAGATATGAGAGCCGCTCAGGCCGAATATCGCTGGTATAGACTTTGCCCGGCCTGTAAACATTGGCTTTTAGTATGCCGTTTATCATAGCTTCTGCCATATTCCCGCTGCCGACGAAACCTATCGTGCTCACTTTTTTCTCCTTGTC
>CAZMWN010000368.1:0-2412 GCA_964569935.1 uncultured Pirellulales bacterium | reverse complement strand
AAAAACACTCCATAAAGTCACCTGGCTCGGTTCAGATGATAAGTTTTGCACCATGCTCCGATATCACGAAGGTTGTTACTCCGGATATTAAAAAGCCCGGCGAGGGATTACTTATTATGCTTGACCTTTCCGAGGGCGATAAAAGGCTCGGTGGCTCTGTCCTGGCTCAGGTTTACGAACAGCTCGGCGACCAGACCCCGGACGTGGATGATCCGAATCTTCTTCGCAAAGGTTTTGAGGCCGTCCAGGAATTAATCAAACAGGATTTGGTGCTCTCCGGCCATGATGTCTCAGATGGCGGTTTGATTACCTGCCTGTTGGAGATGGCATTTGCCGGTAATTGTGGTCTTGATTTGGACTTTGGTAAGACTGAAATTTTCTCCGGGCAGGATGTCTTTGCATCTCTCTTTGCCGAAGAGCTCACTCTGGTGTTTGAAATTTTTCCGGCAGACCTGCAGGAAGTTACAAAGAAACTTCATGTTTACGGTTTTGAATTTGAAAAGAACGCTGTTGTATTAGGCCAGGCTACGAAGGAGCCCAAGATTCAGATTAAATATCAGGAGCAAGTAGTTCTTGATGCTGATATGCGGGAGCTTCGTAATATCTGGCAGCAGACGTCATTCGAGCTGGACAAACTTCAGGCCAATCCAGCTTGCGCTATAGCCGAGCGTGAGGTAAATTTTGACCGAAAAGGGCCGCATTATCAACTCACTTTTATACCGGCCCCGACACACAATAAGAAAATGAAAGCCTGGAACAAGCCCAAAGTGGCGATTCTGCGGGAGGCTGGGACAAACGGTGCCCGTGAGATGGCAGGAGCTTTTTTCACTGCCGGCTTTGAAGCCTGGGATGTAACTATGGCCGATATTGCTGAGGAGAAAGTGAGTCTAAAAGATTTCCGTGGCGTTGCTTTTTCAGGCGGGTTCAGCTTTGCCGATGTTTTGGATGCCGGCAAAGGATGGGCTGGTGTGATTATGTTCAACGAAAGGATACGAGATGAATTCAGAGCCTTTTGTGAGCGTGATGACACGTTCTCGCTCGGTGTTTGTAACGGGTGTCAGGTTATGGCGTTGCTTGGATGGGTTCCATGGCTGGGGATAGATATTCATAAACAACCACGTTTTGTCAGGAACGAGTCGAATATTTTCGAGTCACGATTTATTACCGTTAAAATATACCAGAGTCCTTCGATTTTCCTCAGGGAAATGGCCGGTTCCGTGCTCGGAGCGTGGGTGGCCCATGGAGAAGGAAGGTGTTTGTGGCCCGATGAAGACATTTTCAGTCAGACAGTCAACGCTGAGTGTGGGCTGGCGCCCATACGATTCGTTGACGATAACGGCAAACAGACGGAGCAATATCCGTTCAATCCCAATGGTTCACGGTTTGGTATAACCGGGATATGTTCGCGTGATGGAAGGCATTTGGCTCTTATGCCTCACCCTGAGAGATTGTTTCAGTGTTGGCAGTGGCCGTACTGGCCGATGGAGTGGTCCGACCTTAAGATTTCTCCGTGGTTGAAACTGTTCCAGAATGCCAGGCAATGGTGCGAAGAAAATCCGGCTTAAATCATATTCTGCTTCAATTATTGGCTTTTACACAATTAATAACAGGCAATCAAAAGTAAAGGGGCCTATACTTTCTCAATATAGGCCCCGAAATAATCTAAGTTCTATCTTTTGTCTCTTTGGGTGTTAAAAATCTATGGTGTTTCTTACATTGCCCGAAAATTATATACCGGCAAGATAAACAATCTCATTTATAGACAAAGCCCGGTTGTAGATATAAACTTCATCGTGCATACCCTCGGAGAAACGACCGCTTGCCTCGGTATTTGTTCCTATGGCGACATTATGAGTACTGGTGGCTATACCACCCACGTAATCTTTCGTGGCCACTAACATACCGTCGACATAGATCTTAAGCCGGGTTCCATCAGAGGTTCCTACTGCATGATGCCATTCATTATTAAGATCGCCGACTTCAGCAGAAATCCAATTCCAAGTACCTTCATAGACGAAGAACTCGATCGCATAACCCGACCTGTGACCCTTTATGCACCAAGCATGGTCGCCTTTGCTAATCCAGGGGTCATTCTCGCCGTTGCCAAAATCATTGACATTCACCCATGTGGCAAGCGTGATCTGCTCAGTGATATCAAAGAGCGCATCATTTCCACAGTCAACATAGTCGTCTACACCGTCGGTTAGCAGGGCCATGCCGGCAACACCTTCGGCGAAAGTAGGATCGCCCATAATCGTACCGTCCAACCCATTGCCGGAACTATCTAATACGTCACCGTCCAGGGCATAGTATGCAATCAGGCCATCGTCGCCTGGATCAACTGGGGCAGGCGGAGCGGCAAGGTACATTACTTCTGCTTCGGATAAAGCTCTGTCGTAAATCCTGACCTCA
>CAZMWN010000367.1:0-2423 GCA_964569935.1 uncultured Pirellulales bacterium | reverse complement strand
GACTGGCAGGGATTGTATTTCCACAGATCCTCACTTCCATAGCGGTTCTCGCCGTTGCCTGCGACAGATACGCAAGTATCAGGAGATATTTATGAGGATACGAGGGATTATCCATCAACAGATTTGTCAACTCAGATGGTACTTCCTGGCCTGCCTGGGACTGGTAATGGTTTTGCCGATAGAAGAAGCCGTGGTTAGTTTTAAAGAAAGCGATGGCTTTTACAACAGCGCGATGATAATTGTCTCTTTAATGTTCGCTCCTCTGCTTACCGGTCTTATAGCATGTGCGAACGTGCAGGGTGACTTTGAAGAGAAACGGTACATCTTCTGGCGGTCGAAACCCATCAATGTGAAATTGTTTATCACTCTGAAATTCTTCGTCGGACTGATTGCCTCTTTGATTATCATCGCCTGTCCGTTGATTTTTGGGCTTGTATTTACTACCTTTTATACCGATTATCTCGAAGAAAATACACTAAGGTATTTTTTGCCGTTTGCTGTACTGATAGCAATTTTGATGTACAGCTTGTGTTTCGGATGCAATGTACTTGTACGCAGAACAGCACGTGCCTGGCTTATAGGAATGTTGCTGGGGGCCTTCATATTGGTGCTCCCGTTCATACTCCCTCTTAATTACAGGGATTTCGTAAGTGACGTTATGTTCGGAGCATGGGGATATTACCCGGCAATCATGCTCGTCGCATCAGCGGCAGCTTTTGTATTCGCACTTTATGCAACACAACACGACTGGCATTTGAGGACAAACCTAAAAGGGCTTTTATGGGTAGGAACCGGACTGGTTTTCGTTCTGATGATGCTTTTCAACAGTCAGGTTGCCAATATAAAGGTATTACAGGAAAAAGAAATCGATTCTCGCGGGTGGGGAGATACTCTGGATTACGCCGGAGACAAATTAATATTCCAGGGCCGAAGTTATATCAATATAAACAACAACAAAATCACTTTTAGTGATATAGATAGTAATCCGGATGATATTGATAATACTGCAGTTCCCACAACAAGGATGAAAGGATATCGCACACGCGTATATCCGTGGCGTGGAAGATTATACAAAAAAACTGAAGGTAATCTCTACTCTCTTGCTATTCATAAATATTACCGTCATGAAGATAAAAAAGATATCTATGAAAAAATCTATTTGAGAAGCCGCATGTTTACAGGAGAATCCTGGATACAAGTTGATGAACTTGATATATCCGATTGCCTTGAAGACAGCACATATCCTTCAATCGCAATGAGACTGATAGGAAATACAATAATCGCCCTTGTAGATAAAAGCTTAGTAATAGTCTATGTTACAGATCCCGGAGAATTAAAGCTGATTGATAAAAAACTCGACGTGTTAAAAGGATGGATGGGATACAATTATGAACGCCGGAAAGAATTTGCCTTACCTCTTGTACCCGCAGAAGAAATCGACATAAAAGAAAGAATCAAACTCAGCATCGATCGGTTTTATCACTATAATGACATCTTTGAAACTTCAATAGTCGATATCCACGACGAAAAAATTTCCTTTTTCAGCATTTCTTATGATGATATTGCACGGTTCGATGTAACCGGCTGGGACGATGAAAATATCTATTGTAAGTTTGGCACGACACGCCCTTTTACAATCCTGGAACAAATGATCAAGGATTTTTATTTTCACAGAGCATTTGTCAAAGATGGGAAGTTATATTGTCCTGGAGAACACACATTGATGGTTTTCGAAATTCGTTCCGATCGTAAAATACGAAAGTTAGGTCACTTTGTCCGTATGAATTATAGCATTGAAGATATTGTAGTATTGGAAAACGGTAACATACTGCTTTCTATGTACTGGCCACAAAACTTAGTTAGAAGCCATAAAAATAAATACAAAAGATATCTCTGTCTTTTAGAGAATCCAGGATAATTGCCCTGTGAATGTGGGATTATAAATACCGTGATAATAGCATGAAAACAGAAAGGAAAACAAATGACAGAGCCGGCAATCAAAATTGAAGGTTTGCATTTTTCCTACGGCAGAAAACAAGTGCTCAAAGGAGTAAACCTCGAAGTGCCGAAAGGCTCTATTTTCGGTTTTATAGGCAGAAACGGCACCGGCAAAACGACCACGATAAAAACATTGCTCGGCCTGCAGAAACCTCGCTCCGGCAGATGCATTATAGGTGGGCTTGATAGTTTTAAGAAAACTCTCGAGATAAGAAGAAGGATCGGCTTTATGGCCGAAGATCAGCAAATGTACGGCTGGATGAAAGTCGGCCGGATAATCGAGTGGGTGGCGGGATTTTATCCGAACTGGGATTACAAATTCGCCGATGAGCTCGCCGAAATACTCAGACTGCCGATGAACATGAAAGTAAAAGCACTTTCCAAAGGTCAGAATTCAAGCCTTGCTTTGCTTTTGGCCCTTGGGC
>CAZMWN010000366.1:0-2430 GCA_964569935.1 uncultured Pirellulales bacterium | reverse complement strand
ACCAACGCTATGATTGAGATTATGATAACACATGCTCTTCCGATCCAGACAATCTCTTTTTCGGATGCTTCTTTTCTGATTGCTTTGCTGTAGAAATCTTCAGATAAAGCTGAGGATGATACGAGTAATTGCGAGTCTATAGTTGACATAATCGCCGAAAAGATTGCTGCCAACAATATTCCACCAAACCATGGATTGAAAAGTGAGTTTATCATATATATGAAGACTTTTTCTTCCTCTCCGTTGCTTAAATTATCAAACATTGCTATGCCGATGAAGCCGACAATTACCGCTCCGCTCAACGATAAAAAAACCCAGATGATAGCGATAATCATCGATTTTTTGAGTTTTTCTATGGACTTGATGCTCATAAAACGCACAAGAATGTGGGGCTGACCGAAATACCCAAGGCCCCACGCCATACTGGAAATTATCATAATAACAGACAAGTGCAGTTTATCCGCCTGTGGTAAGAGGCTTGTTGAAATTTCCTTTGACACCATCGCTTTTTCAATTGCATCGATTCGGCCGACGGTGTGGTATGTCAACGCCGGAACTATAACAATCGCAAAAACCATTAATGCACCCTGCAGTAAATCCGTCCAGCATACCGCCAGAAAACCTCCCAGAAAGGTGTAGGCGATAATTACGCATCCTCCAATGATTACTGAAATTTGATATTTGATTCCGAAAGTTGATTCGAATAGTAATCCTGTAGCCACGAGGCCGGAAGAGGCGTATATGGCGAAGAATATCAATATTATTATCGCGGAGATGATTCTTAATAAACCGGTTGGATCTTTAAAACGAGCTTCAAAAAAGCAGGGCAGCGTTATCGAATTGGTTTTCTGCGTATATACTCTCAACCGGGCTGAAACCAGCTTCCAGTTAAAAACAGTCCCAATGAAAAGCCCTATTGCAATCCAGGCTTGTGGCATCCCGCCTAAATAAATCGCTCCGGGCAATCCCATCAACAGCCATCCGCTCATGTCGCTGGCCTGAGCTGAAAGGGCGGTGACCCATGAGCCCATGCCTCTGCCACCTAACAGGTAATCCTCTATATTGGATGACTTTCGATAAAAACAAAGACCGATGCTCAGTAAGACTACAAAATAGGCAATGAATGTAATTAAGGTTGGAATTGGCATTGAGAAATCAGGTTAAAGCTCTCAATATTCACAGACAATAATTAATAATAACTCTGTTATTTATCTAATGAGCACTCCAGAGATATAAAATCTCGGGTGTGCCAAGTTCGTACAATGTAGTTTTATCGAGTTTTAATGTGTTTTTCATTCGGTAACTTAAAAAGTCACTAAAAGAAAAGGGCTTGCGATATCTTACTACCCGGGCCTTTTCAATCCCAGCCAGAGATTTTACCAACTCTATCGCCTCGTCTATGTAGCCGATTTTATCGATCAGCTTTTCATCAAGGGCTTCCTGTGCGCCAAAAATACTGCCGTCAGCAAGGTGCCTTACATCGGTTATAGTCAGTGACGCATGTCTTCCTTCGGCAACAACATTCACGAATCTATCGAGGGCCGGTTTGATGAGTTTGTTTTCCATATATTCAATTTCGCTTGGTTCCGGTCGTCTGAATGAACTTGGCCAATCCTTTTTTTCACCGGATTTGATAATAACCGGTAAAATACCAAGCTTGTCTTCCAGTAGTTCCTGGACAACGAGATACGAACTGATCACACCAATTGATCCTGTTATTGTGGTGGGCTCGGCTATAATTTTTTCGCATGCCACCGATGTATAATACCCGCCTGAAGCAGCAACACCCTGCATAAAAGCAATAACAGGTTTGTTTGTTTTATTTCGAAACTTCCGTATTTCTTCGTAGATTTGATCGCTGGCTGAAATCGTTCCGCCCGGCGAATTTACTTGAATAATTACCGCCTTTACATGTCTGTCCTTCCTGGCGGCTTGTAATTGTTTATAAACACTTTCGGCTTGTTCGCCGTAAATAACACCCTGCAAAGTAACCATTGCGATTTTAGCGCCCATAGGTCCTTCTCGTATGATTTCTTCGGTTAGTTCGCTCCTTTGCCCTGTTGCAAAAAACATGAATGCACCGATCAGCATAAAAAACATCAGGAAGTTAGCAATAATCGACAATGCTAACATAATTCCCAATAAGATCCTCCAGCCGGATCCCTTTTTTCTTGTTTCCACTATTGGCTTACCTGCTGCCAAGCCGGGTATGGGCTCTGTTGGTTGAGGCTGTCCCGGACCTGATAGGTTATTGTTTTGTTGATATTCCATAATGGTTCCTTTTAAAAAAAGGCCGTGCACTTTTCTTCGAATCGACATGCTGAGTTTGCTGCCACAGCCAACTCGAATCGGGTTAGTCCACGGCACAACGAACTGACGCTTATGGCTGCTCCGTTCCCGGCCTGACCAGGTTCACGCTGTCCGTTTGCA
>CAZMWN010000365.1:0-2434 GCA_964569935.1 uncultured Pirellulales bacterium | reverse complement strand
CCAAACAGTTGGGTCGGCGATGATCGCGAATGAGGATGAAATAACCGGCTGGTTTGCACGTCAGAGCAGATTATCTTTAGAAGATTTTCCCATCGGAATCGGCGATGATATGGCACAGGTTCGTTTGGGTAATGGGTCTGTTCTTATCACTACAGACATGCTGCTGGACGGGGTACATTTTGACTTAAGAAATGCAACTTTGAAACAGGCCGGGTATAAGGCCATGGCGGTCAGCCTGAGCGATTGTGCAGCAATGGCAACGATACCTCTCGCTGCGGTTGTATCGGTTGGACTGCCTAAAAGTTTCGGCGCCGAAGAGCTAAAAGAGCTTCACTCCGGTATTATTTATGCGGGGGATAAATTCGGCTGTGCGCTTATAGGCGGTGACATAACAAGCTGGAAAAACGAAAATCCATTTGTAATAAGCGTGGCAATGCTCAGCAAGCCGGCAGAAAATGAGCCTTTAAAAAGATCCGGCGCAAAGATTGATGACAGCATCTGCGTGACAGGCTCACTGGGTGGTTCCGGATTTGGAAAACATCTGGAATTTGAGCCGAGAGTTAGAGAAGCATTAAAAATTACCCAAATAGTAAATGTAAATTCAATGATCGATATAAGCGACGGGCTCAGCAGCGATTTAAATCGAATCTGTCGGCAAAGTCAGGTCGGTGCTGTTATAGAAGCGGCACAGATTCCAATTTCGAAAGATGCCAAGAAAACGGACAATCCGCTCGATTGTGCTTTGAATGACGGCGAAGATTTTGAGCTGCTTTTTACTCTTTCGCAAAGTGACTGTGAGAGCCTGTTTGAAAAGTGGGACCAATCAATACTGATAACTCGAATCGGAACCATTACAGATACCGGAAAAATGCAAATCGAGATGCCTGATGGGCTTGTTAATAATTTGGAAGCCAAAGGCTATAACCATTTGAGCCGTTAGTAAAGCCTAATGATAAAATCCCCAAATGAATTTGGTGGCTAACCATTTAGCCCTGTGTTTTACACGGGATTCAAAACTATGGGCATACAATCTAATATAATTACACATTCGCCTGAGGAGACTATCGAGCTTGGCAGGAAGCTCGGTTCCCAATTTAAAGGTGGAGAAATTATAGCTGTTTGCGGGGCTTTGGGCAGCGGTAAGACGCATCTAATCAAAGGTATTGCCGCCGGTATAGGCGCCAAAGACAGTAAAAGCGTTAACAGCCCTACGTTCGTGATAGTAAACCAGTACATTGGCAGACTGGATATTTACCATATAGATGCTTACCGGTTGGATTCCATCGCTGAGTTCGAGATGCTGGGTTTCGACGATTTCTGTTATCCGCAATCGGTTGTTCTAATAGAGTGGGCCGATAAAATTGAAGCTGCCCTGAGGTCCATGGATTATATACGAATAGAGCTTGAGCACAGCGGGAAAACCACCAGAGCAATACATATTAAAAATACGCCCGAATACATCAATTAAACCATTTTCACATCGAGATTCCATATTTCACTCCTGAATATTTGGCACATAAAAGTTTATTTTCTATATTTTGTTTGGACACTTACACAGCTTTCGGAAAAAGGAATCTAAAGTGTTTTTCGGACTTATGAATTTGAGGTTCCGTTGTTAGTTGGATATTTGAGTGAATAATTGAAGTAAAATTTCGTAAGTTATTTTTACATTCCATTATTTTCGGGAGGATTTACAGCATACAGAAGAACAGAGACGTGTTTAAGTCGTGTATCGATTAAGTCGATACTCAAATTAACGGAGAAAACTGCATTGGATGTTGAGGTTTTATCAAGCAAATCTATATTTTCTGAAAAGGGGCAAAAAATGAAAGCTAAAAGTGGTTTTACATTAGTTGAAATTCTTATCGTCGTGGTCATTCTTGGTATTTTGGCGGCTGTTGTTATTCCTCAGTTTACAGAGGCCAGTACCGAAGCCAAAACTTCAAGTCTGTGTACAGATTTGCAGACTATGCGATCACAAGTTGAACTGTATAAGGTTCAGCACAACGACAACCTGCCCAATATGGCAGTGGATGCAAACGGGGACAATGCTCTGACTGTTTGTACCCTGGTTAATGGTAACGTAGTTGCAGCTGGAACTGCCAACTCTTACGGTCCATATATCCAGAAGATCCCGACAAATCAGTTCAATGACTCTAGTACGATTCGTATAGATGGTGCTGCTGCAGGTGCGGCCACAGATGGATGGCACTTTGATACTACCAACGGCCAGTTCCACGCAGACGATTCTGCTGCCCATGCGGCTCTTTAGAATTTTAATGAAACTTAAAATGCCATTGAATTAATATACACGAGATTGGTTCTGGCATAAATTTGTGAAAAAAACAGAATGAAGAAACAGGCTGACCATGCTGAGGTAATTACCTAAAGCAGGTCAGCCTTTTTGATGATGAAAATATTTAGCCCGTGAATT
>CAZMWN010000364.1:0-2458 GCA_964569935.1 uncultured Pirellulales bacterium | reverse complement strand
TAAGAGAGGCCAAATAATGAGTAAACGGGTAGAAATAGAATTGTTCGATAATCCCCGTCCTGAACGAGATTATTGTATAACAATCAGATTTCCTGAATTCACGAGTGTTTGTCCTCGAACGGGCCAGCCGGACTTCGGTGAGATTGCCGTCGAATACTGCCCCGACAGACTGTGTATAGAGTTAAAGAGCTTGAAATTCTACCTGCAAAGTTACCGCAATAAGGGAATCTTTTATGAAGCTCTTACAAATGATATACTTGATGATCTGTCCAGTAGCTGCAAACCACGCTGGATGAAGGTTACCTCTCGATTCACACCTCGAGGCGGGATAACCACCGAGGTAGTCACAGAATATGGAGCTCAGAAATAAATTAAGTTTTTATCAGAGGTGATAAAATGGCAATAGTATTTCATTGTGAGCATTGTGGCAAAGAGATAAGAGCAGCTGACAACGCCGGCGGTAAATGGGGTAAGTGCCCTACTTGCCAACATAGGCTATATGTACCCAGTCCCGACGCCGGGGAGGAATTGAAACTTGCACCAGAAGATAACAGCGATCTGGAAAGAGAAAAAAAGTTAATGGAAGAAACATATCGACTCACTCAGGATATACTCAAGGAAAAAGAGGTTCCAGAGGGACCGTCCGCACCTGCAGGAGCAATCTATGAAATGGGTGAAAAGGAGTTGAAAAAAAATATTATAATATACCTCCGGCAAATGGAAAATGGTGAACTGGACGAAGCCGAAAGAACCGCCGCCTTAATAGCTCCATATAAGTCCAAAGTCACAGAAATAATCGACAGAATTGCACTTAGTGAAATACCCGAACCGCAACTATCTGATATCACTCCCCAGGTGCTTTCAGGCCTGATAAGAACATTACGTTCGAAAATAGGCTGACACCGAGAAAATGTCACAGTCTGATAAAAGTCATCAAAAAGACATTTCTTGCAGATAAATCCACAGTGTTCTTATCGGTCTCTAAAAATAGTAAGTAAGTAACCACCCCCCAAATTTTGTTCTGCCGAAACTGTTTCTTATATTTTACGTAGAAATAGTAGAGACACAACCCTACCAGAGATATAAAACAACTTGGAGGGAAATTTATTATGTCTTCTGAGACAACTATTGTACACGTGACACACGAGACGATTAGCAAAGTCGGCGGGATAGGCGCCGTTCTGCAAGGCTTCTTCACATCCAAATCTTACCTTGATGCTGTCGGTCGATCCATACTTGTCGGACCTTTGTTCACTACCGAAGGTTTTGTACACGAACGACTCGGTGAGAACAGTGAAGTTCTCTATTCATCTTTGGACGGTTTCGTAAATACGGGGTATGCCCAGGCCTTTAAGAAAATCGAAAATTTCTACAACACGGGCATTATTTACGGCAGACGAACATTTGTAGACAAGGAAACCGGCATAAAAAGCTCTCCCGAGGTAATCCTTATTGACGTAAGGCATATGGACAAGGGACCGGTAAACGAATTTAAAAAACGACTTTTCGAAGAATTCGGAGTACAAAGTAATCTATACGAACACTTGTGGGAGTTCGAACAATACATCAGATTAGCTCCAGTAACGATTGAAGTGCTCAAAGCAATCGGCGCCGCTGAAGATTCAACAGTTATTATTGCACATGAGTTTATGGGAATGGCCACGGCATTGGCAGCCATTCTTGAGCCATGCTGTCATTTCAGAACTGTTTTCTATGCTCATGAGGTTGCTACAATGCGCCGAATCGTGGAAGAACATCCCGGGCACGACACAATGTTTTATAATGTTATGAGGCAGGCTAACAAGGACAGACTTTACGTTAACGACGTATTTGGAGATCAGAATTCTTATTTTAAGCATTCCCTTGTGGAAGCGTCAAAATACTGCGACTATATATATGCCGTGGGTGATTATGTGGTGGATGAATTGCGATTTCTCGCACTGGAATTTGAAACAGCCAATATCGATATAGTATATAACGGAATCCCGGCTTACCAAATCAGCGTCGCCGAGAAGCTTGCGTCAAAAGAAAAACTACAACGATACTGTGAAAATCTTTTAGATTATAGACCGGATTTTGTATTCACACACGTAACAAGACTGGTACAAAGCAAGGGAATGTGGCGAGATTTACGTGTGCTCGAAAACATAGAAAAGGAATTTAGAACACAAGGTAAAACAGGAGTATTATTTGTACTTTCGACCGAAGTTTCATCAAGACGGAGCCAGGATATTTACACGATGGAATCCTCATACAAGTGGCCTGTAGCTCATCGTGAGGGCTGGCCTGACCTGTCCGGGGGCGAGGCTAATTATTATACTGCAGTGCAGGAGTTCAATGCTAAAAGTCGGAATATCAAAATCATTTTTATCAACCAGTTTGGTTTCGAGCCACAAAAATGTGGTAAAAGGATGCCTTATAATATGGAATTTATGGACATCCGCAAGGGCAGTGACAT
>CAZMWN010000363.1:0-2567 GCA_964569935.1 uncultured Pirellulales bacterium | reverse complement strand
CCTGCAAATCCGTAAGGCAGTGCCGTCAATATCCTCATGGAGCAAATTCTGGCGATATGCAAAGCTTTTAAAGTCGTTACGTTAAAAGTCTCGGCCTGAATTACCGAAAAATAATGATCAACCTCAGATAACCTTGAGTTCAATCATCTTCTATATCCTATGGTTTTTCATATTTCTGCCCGTAATTGACATGAAATATCAGGAATAATTTGTTATAATAAAAGAAAATAAATTAGTATTAGTAAGTTCTATGGTCAAAACGTACTTCAATTTTTTCATCACTGTCCAGATTTTACTGTGTATTAATTTAGCCAATGCAGAGCTGATAAAAACTTTTGAAGATTCATTTGACACCAACCATGTCTACTGGGATGGCGAAAGTGTCAATGTGGACGGAGCGGGCTGGGATGGCCTGATGAATCCGCCTGTCAGCGGGAGAGTGGAGGTCGCTGATGGTCAGTTGAATATAACAGTCCCGGACGACCTTAATGTTGGGTATTCCGATACGGCGCCGCTGCTATATAAATCCGTAACCGGTAATTTTGAAGCTATATGTAAAGTGCATGAGCCGTGGATTGACAGCACTTTCCACGTCTCCTACTGCCTGGCCGCGCAGTATCCGGACAATAGTGAAAACTGGATTATAGGCTTGGTCCAGCCGGTATGGGATGGAGCAAATCTACGCTGGATGCAGGATGGAGATTTGTCCCAGACCACCTGGACCAATCCACCACTCCCCTGGATGAAATTAGTACGCCAGGGCAACACGTTTATATTTTACTGTAAAGAAAATGCTGACGATGCTTGGATCGAATACGGTCGATTTAATGTCACCAATGCCATAAACGAATATAATCTCGGATTGAGCATCGGTAATTGGAGCAACAATGGATTTGAAGGAGGATTCGACCATTTTGAGCTTTGGCAGAACACAGAACCGCTAATAGAACTTTCGCAGGATATATACAGTAAAAATGTCGTATACAATGATACCCATTCCTTCTCCATTACTATCGAAAACAACGGCCAAACTGCCACAACGCTCTCCTTGGAGTATACTCCGGTCTCCTGGCTTACTGTAATACCACCTACTATCACCTACCTGAATCCTGGGCAGACAGTCGAACTGATGATGACTATGGATGCAGGCGGATTTGAGTCTCCGCAGTCGCTTACGAACGAAATTACGATTGTAAGTGCCAGTGACTACGATCCGATGCTTACAGTAATTATGAACGTGATTCCCCCTTCCGACGGCTCTATTATGCGGCAGTTAAATCCATCTTCGCGTTGTTCTCCGTTTATAATTTCAGAAATCATGTATCACCCACTCGAGCGGACAGATGGCAAAGACCTTGAATTTGTTGAATTGTTCAATACGGAACCAGTTGACTGGGATATCAGTGGGTTTCGTCTGGAAGGCCAGATTAACTACACATTTCCTGTGGGAACAATCCTGTCTGGACGATCATTTGCCGTTTTGGCGGCAGATCCAACATCCTTAGAAAATATATATGGCCTCACTAATATTTACGGTCCCTATGAAAGTAAACTGAACAACGGCGGTGGCGCACTTCGCCTAATCAATAAACGTGGTGGTGTTCTGATTGATATTGAATACAATGACCGCTATCCCTGGCCTGAGTCGGCAGATGGCCTTGGTCATTCTCTGGTACTGACAAAACCCGACTACGGAGAAAATGATTCCCTGGCTTGGCAGGCAAGTACGGAGCGCGGCGGTAATCCCGGCATGATAAACTCCGGTAATGCTTCAGATATTTGTATCAATGAAGTTTTAGCAAATCCAGGACACGGGCAGGTACCTTTCATAGAATTGTATAATCATTCAATTGAGCCAGTAGATATTTCAGGATATTACCTGAGCGATAATGCCGAGGACCTGAAATTCAGGATTCCCGAATCCACGACAATTTCTCCGGGTGGTTATGTGTCCTTTTCCGCATCTGACTGGGCAGATGTCATTTATCTTAGTCCGAATGGCGAACGGATATATCTGCTTTCAGCGGACGAGCAACGTGTCATTGATGCCATAACATACCCTCCAGCCGAACAAGGAGTATCCCTTGGCCATTTTCCTAATGGGACCTATGGCATTCGTGCTCTTGCTGCTCCCACTCCGGGAAATGCTAATTATGCACTCTACGACAGGGAAGTTATCATCAATGAAATCATGTATCATCCGATCTCTGAAGATAGTGAAGATGAATATGTGGAATTATATAATTGGGGTACACAGCCGATAAATGTTAGCGGCTGGAAGTTGACATCCGGAATCAGCTATACGATACCGGACGGCATAATTATTCCATCTGACGACTACATTGTGATTGCCGCTAACGCTGAGCGTTTAATCGATCGTTATCCAAGTCTGACGACAGCAAATACTGTGGGTGATTTTGAAGGAAAGCTCGACAACCGGGGCGAGCGAATACGATTGTTAAAGCCGTTATTAGACATACCTACTAATAATGAGTTTATCATTGTCGACGAATTAACATACGGCGATGGCAGCAATTGGGGTAAATGGGCCGATGGTGGCGGCAGCA
>CAZMWN010000362.1:0-2655 GCA_964569935.1 uncultured Pirellulales bacterium | reverse complement strand
AACCTCTGAGTAGTTTGCAACAGTGTTATTATATAATAATGGAGCCGACTGGTTACCACCATGGACAATGTCGGTCTCAACAAGATGTTCGCCATTGGCAAAATCGGGGGCAGGGTAACCAATTGTCGAGCCATTAGCCGAGGGATTGGCATATCCATCTGACCAGGTCAAATATATTCTGTTGGTACCTTCCTCGTCTTCATTGAGGTCATTGTAGGCCTCGAAGTCGTCAACAACAATGAAGTTTCCTGTCGTAAAGCTCCATACATCGCCTGGCCAAAGCATTTCTGGATGAGTATCATTGACCTCATCTACTCGCCAGAAGTATGTTGTGTTGAAATTCAGGAGTCCGGGATTATAGTTGTTGGCAGGAATATTGGTAAAGGTGACATTCGGATAGTTGTCCAGATTGGCCGCGTTAACATCCTTGATATCGTTATAGTTAGTGCCGAAGTAAACATTGTGCGAAACAGCATGCTTGCCCGTGGTCCAGCTAAGAGTAGGCTCGGTCTTCACATCTGTCTCCATGTAAGCGGGAGACGGTTTTGAGGCAGGTTTGGAATTAAATAATCGTGCATTGTCGAAGTAATAAGTTGCGTTTTCATAACCGGCATCATGATTCGTAGCGATGCTGAATTGACACCACCCATCTTCGGGAATATCAGCAACTGCAATCCCCGAGTAGTCCCAGGTGAGTGTCCTCGTATGAGGCTCTGGGAAATCCGCGGGATTCCAGTCGCCTGGAGCTTCAGGATTGCTCGTATCATCAATGGGGGCATCTATCTGATTCCATCCAATCTCCTCACCGTTAATAGCAATCCACATGATCTGGGCCCATGAGCCCGTTCCTATCCACTCATCGTTGACTATAGTTACGTCCATTGAGAAAAGGTCGTTGGCTTTAAGTACTGCCAGTTCTTGAGGATTCATAAAGATACCGAATTGCCAGATGAACGCACCCGGAACGTCCACGGACATTTTGAGACTCTTATTGTTCAACGTGGCTCCGGTAGTACTGTAACTTTGCGTAGCAGGATTATTATCCCAGACATACCATCCATCCATACTGTCTTCCCAGTCGCCTAACACAAATGCACCGGGAAACTCAGTTGTAAAACTCCAGATATCGCCTTTCCAGATATTAGTGTCACTGATCTCATCAATTCGCCAGAAGTAGGTCTGGCCGGGGATGAGGCCGTCGGGATCATAAGAGTTCAATTCCTGGTCTTGAATGAGAATGACACCTTCGGGAATATTGGCTCTGTTTGCGTCGCTTACAGCTTCAGGATCGATACCGAAGTATAAATCGTGTTTGTCGGCATAGACTCCCGGCGTCCAGCCAAAGGTAGCATCTGTTGGAATAGCTTTTGCACCATCAGCCGGAATCGGTACGTAAGCTGCTCCACCACCAAACATTTGTATATTGTCAATATAGTAAACACCGCCGGGATCGTATCCACCCCAGTTCGTACCGATTATTAGTTCTAAATATTCGATGTTGCTAAAGTTAATTTCTGGGAGGTCCAGAGAGTAATTGTAGATAAAGTTTTTCGGTTCATCACCCTGAAGAGGATTCCATTTTGCGTTTTCGGTCAACTCATCTTCTAAAACCCATGAACCTTCCTCTCCTTCACTACCTGCATTGATAACCAGATATAAGTCGCAATACGAGCTTCCAACATCAACCCACTCGGCAACCAGCCGCGTAATGTCCATCGAGATCTTCAGGTTGTTCTTAAATTCGTCAACTAGGTTGTTCTCTATCAAGTCGAGTACTAAAGCATCAATATGGCCGCTTTCTGTTTCGATCCAGATGCTGCTCTGGTTTAATGTAGCTCCATGTGTGCTATATCCTGTCAGGATAGTGGAATCGACAGTCTCCCATCTATCCATGCTGTTTTCAAAATCTCCTATCCCAATGCCAAGGGTTGTGGACGTCAGAGTTAGCACCAATACAGCAGAGACCACAGAAATCAATTTTGTACACATAATAGTCCTCCTTAATAAATGAATTATATATAGCAATAAATCTTTTCTTTAGAACACAGCAAGGCCCACGCCTGCTGTGATAAACACCCTACTTCTTTTTAATTATTATTTCTTTCTTGAAGCTATTATTAATATAATTGTAAAGTGGTACTCTCCTTTGGTGCAGTTCATGCTTATCGGTATCGACTTGTCGGATTTGAACGAACCTCTTTCTTCTTCGAAATTACAGAATCCTTGATAGTGAAAGTTAAAATCATAACTGTTGAACACCACTCAAGTCGCCTGTTGTTTTCATACCAGCTTGAGCCTTTTGAAGACCCTTAACTCCAATCCGTCACACATGTTAACAATTTGTGCGATAGTTCTCGCGTAAAATCAACGATTTTGCTTACCGACACCACAGATTATATATTTTATACCAAATCGGACGGCCTCAAATCAAGAAAAATCTTGTTATATTATTGCATCTATCGGTCAGTCATTTTTTTCAGGCAAAAGCGGTAGCTACTGTGTATTAGTAAGAGACCTATAGCCGTTTGCATACTAATCGGCTATAAGTGCAGATAATTTAGTTCAGCAGTACTATTTCTGTGTTAGAAGGCTAAAAAGGAAGGGCTTATACCGAATTAATCGATATAAGCCCCTAAGCTTCCTAAAGAGATAACC
>CAZMWN010000361.1:0-2658 GCA_964569935.1 uncultured Pirellulales bacterium | reverse complement strand
TCCTGTTAGCATTCTATGATTTCACGGGCAAGATTATATATCAAATCAGGAAAAATGCAATTCTATAATGTCTTTGTCGTAGATAATGCAATTACAACCGTTTATATTAATGTTTATAAGATATAAAAGATAGGTTATAGTAGATTCATTACATATTATTGTTGGAGAAATATAATCTAACTGAAATGTTAAGTACTCATCAAAAACATTTTATTTAATGCTATTATTATCAACGGCCATATTTATATTCAATTGAGTTTTGTAATAAAATGACACGAGAATATATTATTTATTGTGATGAATCTGAAAAAAGTGGCACTCGTTATTCAAACTTTTATGGTGGAGCATTGGTTAGATTACAAGACATCAGCGAGGTTATTGACAGTATTGGCAAAAAGAAAAATGAGCTTAACTTGTACGGCGAGGTTAAATGGCAAAAAGTTACTGCGTCTTATCTCGAAAAATACTGCTTACTGATGAACGAATTCTTTGACCTTATCAAGGCAGATAAGGTTAAAGTGCGGATAATGTTTACTGACAATAACTTCCGACCTCAAGAACTTGAACAACACCATCGTGAAAATGAGTATTTCATTTTATACTACCAGTTTATTAAGCACGCTTTTGGATTAAGATATTCAAACGAGAGTAATAATCCCATAAACGTAAGAATTTATTTTGACAAGCTACCTGATACTCGGGAAAAGAGTGAGTCATTTAAGGGCTTCGTCTATGGGATAAACCGTTGGCCGGAATTTAGGAAGGCCAAGATTAAAATTTTGAGGGAGCAATTAGCCGAAGTTACTTCTCACAAACACGTAGTGTTACAATGTCTTGATATAGTCCTTGGTGCAATACAGTTTCGTTTAAATAATAAACACAAATATAAAGTACCCGGAGCCAGACAGCGGGGCAAGCGTACAATCGCCAAAGAAAGGCTCTACAAACATATTAATCATAAAATTCGAGAAATATATCCCTACTTCAACATAGGTATAACTACCGGCTCACATGGAGACTCTACTAATCGCTGGAAACACTCATACAGACATTGGAAATTTACCCCTGCAAACGTAAAATTTGAATCTAATGAGTTATGATAGAAAAAAACCCGCATCCGCTATGCTGAATAGCGTATCCTAAGTGGAACTTAGGACTTCACGGAATGCAGGCTACTTTCATAATACTTACCTTAAGCTTGCTTTGCAAGAGAAAAATATATAAATAACGTTAATTTTTTATCGACTTATCGCCTCTCTTATTCTTTTTTTCGGATTTCCTATCCAAAATGCAATTCGATAATGTCTTTGTCGTTCAGGACGTGATTTCTCTGGGCGTTCTGGCCGTCATAAACGCCGGTGCCCCAGATTCTTGCGGATTTGAGTTTCTCTGCTAATTGTCGATGAACGGTGGTGGCCAGGTCCATTACCGTCGAGCCGACCGGCAGTGTGAATGGGTCGGTCATATCGGCGGGTTTGCCGGGTGGTTTGGCGTAGATGCGGATGATTCCTAAAATCTCAAAGAATTTTGCCGAGAGCTTTTCCAGTTCGGCTCCGGTTACCGACGATATCTCGATAAATTCAAAGGAATGTTTGCAGCTGTTTTTTAAAGTCTCAAGAGCACCTTCATTGGCAATGTCGGCTTTTGTACAGATGCAAAACGCCTTTTTGCCGAGTGCATTGCCCTGGTTATCGTATGCCGGTGTTTCGCTGTCGATGAGCAGGCTGCGTGATTCGAGAAAATCCAGGCAAATCCGGAGCTGCTCCTGTATGTCGCCGGAAAGGTCAATGACGATTGCGATACGGTCGCAATTGCGATATGTCCCCACCTGACCTGGTGCGATGTAATCTGCAGTAACAGGCGGCATATCGACTAATTGGATCTGCACGTCTTCAAATGTCACCATGCCTGGAACTGGAGTGCTCGTTGCAAATGGAAAATCCGCTACGTTGGCCTTTGCATTTGTCAGCGCTGCAACGATAGAACTTTTACCGCAGTTCGGCGTTCCGAGAAGAACTATTTGGCCGGCACCACTTCGCGGCACATGAAATATATCGGTGTGTGAACCGCTCTTTTTCTGCGTAGCAGTCTCTTTGAGCTTGCTTAGTTTCCTGCGCAGGTCCGCTTTAAGATGGTCCGTGCCCTTGTGCTTGGGCATTACCGCCAGCATACGTTCGAGCGCAAGGATTTTTTCCTGGTTCGTTGTAGCACTTCGAAACCATTCCTCAGCCTTGAAATATTCTGGTGTCAGATTCGCTGGCAACTTAGCTTAAATCCTAAATTCTAATATCTAAATTCAAAACAATATCAAAACCTAAATTTCAAATGTTCAAAACAAAAGTATGAAATTTCGTATTTCGATATTCGGATTTTGGCCTAATCTACCACTCGTTCAGCTACAAGGTTGCCAACTTCAGCGGTCGAGTAACCCATTCGTCCTGCCTGCATGGATTTGAGCTTGTTTGCGGTCACGAACTTAACGGCGTCTTCTATCTTCCTGCCGGCCTTCTCTTCGCCCAGCGTCTCGAGCATCATCTGCGCTGCACAAATGGCTGCCAGGGGATTGATTACGCCTTTGCCCGTATATTTCGGTGCGCTTCCGCCGATAGGCTCGAACATGCTTACGCCTTCGGGATTGATATTTCCGCCGGCTGCGAT
>CAZMWN010000360.1:0-2684 GCA_964569935.1 uncultured Pirellulales bacterium | reverse complement strand
TGCTTAATGCAGGCATGAGAATACCCATCAAAAGAGCAATAATCGCGATTACTACCAGCAATTCAATTAGTGTAAAACCAACTTTTTTGGTTTTCATAATGCCCCTTTTCATACTAAAGTAGAATAAGCAATGTCTCACTTATTCAAGCTAACCAATTTGCAATTTTATAGTCAAACACATATTTATTGAATTGTGCATTTTAGCTAAATGTTAACGACGTCTGTCAGTGTTCCGCTA
The DNA here is from genome assembly GCA_964569935.1 of uncultured Pirellulales bacterium. Lineage (GTDB taxonomy): Bacteria > Planctomycetota > Phycisphaerae > Sedimentisphaerales > Anaerobacaceae > JAFGPS01. The sequence continues at coordinate 2,446 of CAZMWN010000360.1, read as the reverse complement.
AAAATAGTAGTTCTCTAATAATCGTATCAACATTCTTAAGTCTGTCAAGACGGCAATTTATACAACATATCTTTAACTATCACCCCCAAAGATACTATAGACTCTTTATCCTTGGTACTAAAAGTCACAACATTTTAGATATAAGTCTACCTGGATTCAGTGCTGCAGTAAACGACATCATTTGCCCTCGTAGGTATCCCGTACTATTGGAAACCAAATAATACGGGATACCTACAACTGTCTTATAACCTGTAGGGTATTATCAACTAAACTAACTCTTATTAAATTTCCTCTTCATCTCCGGCTTTATGTAGTCGTATATCATCGATTAATAAGGTACCCGAGCCACCAACTGCGCCAGCCCTGTCTAATCCAATGCCGAGTTCGGTAACATTACTCAAATCAATACCGAAGTCCGCAAGGTCAATACTCCACTCCTGCCAGCCTATCAGTCTAAGGTCAATCGGCGAATCATGATTAACCTTTGCGCCGTTAAGCTTTACATACATTTGTTCTGCAGAATTAGTTGGGCCGCCATAAAACCACAGCGATAATGTCTGAAGATTATCTACGGTCAAATCCGGGTCAATTCCCAGGTCACCAAGGTTCACTGTAACCTCTGAATATGTTGCAACGCTGTTGTTGTACAATAATGGTGCTGACTGCTCACCACCATGAACTTTATTGGTCTCGAGAGAATTGCCCATAACAAATCCGATGGTGGATCCATTCAAATCATTTTGATAACCATCAGACCATACAAAATAAACCATGTCTCCTGTCCCGCCCTCGATTAAATCGTAGGACTCGAAATCATCCACAACAATATAGTCGGCTACTGTAAGCTCCCAGACAACACCTTTCCATGGACTATTTGGGTCATCAATATTAACCTCGTCAATTCGCCAGTAGTAACTCTGGCCTAATCCAAGAGGCCCCGGATCAAAACTGCATGGATCCTGGTTGCCCTTGAATTCATGCCACAGACCGGGAACGTTATTGGCATCATTGATGGCGTTGGGATCTGTGCCGAAGTAAACATCATGTGTGACTGCATACATACCCGGTTCCCAGGCAAGAGAAAGACCATCTGGTGTCCGCTCCATTGTAGCTCGATTACGCGGACTCGGATTCCAGGCAAGTTCCGGGGGAAGATTAGAAGCCGTCACCGTAGTCTGATTTGGCTCTGCAGTATAGGTCACATTGACCAAGCCTAAGCCGCCATAACCGACAAGCAAACCTTTATTGATATATTCGTTTACTACTGACCTTCTATCAGTGTTCAATATGAGCGTACCTTCTGTGATATCTATATAGGGTGTCCCATTAGTATCGCTCGCACCACGAAGATTGCTGGCATTTATGGTTCCACCATATAGATATAAACTTCCGGTACCGCTTTCCTGCCCCAACTTTATGAAGTCTTCAACGTTAATCACGCCACCATACATATACACGGCACCAGTGCCATATTTAGCAATTTCTAAGTCGCATCCTGTCGATTCACCTTCGAAGGTCACCGTGCCACCATACATATATATTTCACCGACACCGCTTGCATTTTTCCCGATCTCAATTTTATCGAAAATGTTCATTTCACCGCCATTTATAATTAAGGTGCCAGTACCGTTTGTCCCAACCCAGAGTCTTCCGCCGACCGAGTCTACGGTTCCGTCGTTCATAATCAAGACGGAATCATTGCTGCTGGATGAATTTCCTACCGTGATATGGCCCTGACTGGTAAGAGTACCACCTGTTATATTCAAACAGCTGTTACTATCGACCTGCACGGTTGAGCATTCAGCAGCCACAGAAGAATCAATGACACAATTTCCATCTGGAATATTAATCCGAGCGGTATCCTCAGAGCCCGGTATTCCATCTGGATCCCAGTTTTCCGGCACATTCCACAGTTCGCCCTCTCCACCGTTGTCCCATATAAACGTTTCGGCTGCTGGAGTGTTACCGGTTAACACTAACACAAGAACGAGCGAGATTAGACCTATCATTTTTTTACACATAATACACCTACTCCAAAAGATTAGTTAATAATATTCACAATGACTGCGTGTGTAACAGTTCATTGCTCATAGCAACTACATACGCAGCCATATTTACCTGAACTGCCGTTAAAATATCACCTCCTATCTTATACAATTCCTACAAACATTTTCTCATTTTAAATTAAACAATTATATTAGTATTTGAACAGCTAAATTAATTAACTATTCTGCTTTTTGTTAGCAATCGCTTTTTAGAGTAAATTAACTATCCAGAACTCCTTCAACCTCTTGCCTTATAGGCCAAGTCTTTCTTAATCCAGAACAGCTATGTTAAATACCGGCAAGGTACGCTACCTCAGTTGCGGACAAAGCTCGGTTGTAGATACAAACCTCATCGATGATGCCGTCATAGAGGCGATACGGCTTCCAACCCGTATCCTCCA
>CAZMWN010000359.1:0-2689 GCA_964569935.1 uncultured Pirellulales bacterium | reverse complement strand
GATTCGATTCTTGATGCTCGATTTTCTTTTTTTGTCATTCCTGCGAAAGCAGCAATCTATATGCAAGATACGATTCAAACTTCACAAGGTACGAATTATATTTGACTTTTCCGCACCAATATTATAGATTTCATATTAACGAGCGAGCGATTACATTTTTTGATTAAAGTAAACAGACGGTTATTATCTTTATATTATAAACATTCTACATAACTAACGTAGCTAAAAACGATAATAAATGGAAAACCTTAAAATAAACATCGAGAAATCACCCATTCCATTGATTTGGCTTGACACTTCTGTTTTGCTGAAAATAACAAAAACTCAATTGGGAGAAATAACTAATGATGTGGATAAAGAAAGATACCAATATTTGAATGATTCAATCAAGGATAAGATGAAAGAAAAGAAACTAATTTGCCCCTCAGCAGATCAATTTGAGGAAATTGAAATTGGAGGTAGATTAGAAGAGGAGTTTCAAAGAGTTCAAAGTACACTTTCTTTAGGAATAAAAATAAATCAGACAAGGGATAGAAGACTTCATGATTAATAAATTTATGAAATCTTTTATCGATAATGAAAATGAAATACAGATGAGCTATAAAGATATATTTGACAAAGACCCGATAAGGGAACTTGAGATTTCACTCGAAATGCCTTTCATAATCTATGTAAATGGTTCTAAACATAAAAAACTCATCGAAAAGGAAAAGGAGATTAAAAAGATTCTTCCGGAAAGATGGGAAGAATTAAGACGCGAAAAGGTCGAAGCAGGAGTTACATTTGAAGAAGAAAGAGAAAAAGAGTTTGAATCGTTCTTTAGAACACTTTTTGCACTATCAAATAAATCTATTAAAAATATCCTTCAGGGAAACTTCGATATTTTTGATTTAGCAAATGCTCAAGCTTTAACGCAGTATAAGACAATGTGGAACTATTATGGAGGGCAACCTCCTGGGCTAGAAGGTTTATCTAAATTTTTCTCCTCAGATTACTTCAGACAAATTCCGACTATAGAGATTGCTTACAATACTAGGGCAAAAATCGCTACACAGAGCAATCCTATAAAATCAGGTGATTATATGGACATAGAGCAAATATCAGCAGTTCTTCCATTCTTCGATATCGTTTTAACCGATGGAGCAATGAGACACTGCCTTAACCTGTTAAAGTATCCAGATAAATATAAAAGCAAAATATTTTCAATCAGTGAATTTGACAAATTAAAATCACTCCTTAACTCTCTATAATCAGTGTAGTAAAAACGTTTATATTTGAAGTAAACCATATATGATACATAAAGAAAGGTAATTGAATGACACATGAGAAATTAATATGGCATGAAATCAAATTAGAATCAGATAAAGCAATGGCAGACAAGATACGTTCAGAAATTATAGTCAGAGATACCTTTCTAGATGAGATACTACGCCGAAGATTAGAACGTTATTTTTTGCATTCTGACAAAACGGTTGAAGAACTATTTAATCCCATGGGTCTTGGCCCTTTAGGCACTCTAATACATAAAGCCAATTTTTCATATGCATTAGGGCTTATCAACGAAGATACTCTCAAAGATATCAAAAATCTTCACAAGATTAGGAATCGATTTGCTCACCTTGAGGAACCTAATTTCACAGACAAAAAAATTGCAAATGCATGCAAAAACCTAACCGTTGCTAAGGACTGTGAAGTCACTTCTAATAATTATCTGTTTTATTATAGAGAAGCCATAAAAAAGTGTATGACGCATATGATTGAAGTATTAAACCAAGAACAAAAGGAATTATTGAAAAAGAAACATCAGTCAGCAACTACTGGGCAAACAGAATAAGCAAAGTTGATGGCGTCTGATGCGAAGGCCTTTATTTTTTTGATTCTGCGTTTTTGTTAAATCTTCGTAGAGCCGTCGCAGGTGAGATTGAAATTCTTGTAAAACCAACATAAAAATAATTATCTCGATGGAGTCGAGATTCCACAATTTTGCATTTTGACTTTTGATTTTTGCATCTTCAAACTGACAATCAGTCAGTTTGAACAATTTGTCATTCCCATTCGATAGTTGCCGGTGGTTTGCTGGAGATGTCATAGACGACGCGGTTTACGCCACGAACCTCGTTGATAATTCTATTAGCGATAATGCCCAGGACTTCATGAGGGATTCTGGAAAAATCAGCGGTCATAAAATCCGCAGTTTCCACCCCCCGTACGGCGATAACACTTTCATAGCTGCGCTCATCGCCCATCACGCCAACCGTTGAGATAGGAAGCAGGACAGCTAAGGCCTGTGAAATTTTGCGATACAATCCCGCCGATTTGATTTCATCGATAACAATTTCATCGGCGGCACGCAGAATCTCCAGTCTTTCAGCGGTAATTTCACCGACAATTCTGACGGCCAGGCCGGGCCCGGGGAAAGGATGCCGCCAGACGACATCTTCGGGCAGGCCGAGATATTCGCCGACGACCCGCACTTCGTCCTTGAACAAATCCCGCAAAGGCTCAATCAGCTCGAAGCCCAATTCGGCCGGTAGACCTCCGACGTTATGATGCAGCTTGATATTCGCCGCCCCAACGGTCAAGTCTTTGGAGGCCGATGCTTCTGATGCCTGTGCACCTGACTCGATGACATCGGGATACAATGTCCCCTGGGCGAGGAATTTGGCGTTGGGGATATTTTTCGCCTCGG
>CAZMWN010000358.1:0-2692 GCA_964569935.1 uncultured Pirellulales bacterium | reverse complement strand
TACAAAGGAGCACCTTGAAAGAATTCTGAATGAGATTAAAAAGGCAGACAAAACACCTCAGCAGGTCATGATAGAGGTGGTTATTCTCGACGTACAACTCAATGACGATACTGAAATGGGCATTAACTGGGATATACTTTCTGACAAGAGATATGATGTAGGATACAGGCAGAATTTCACAACATCGCGACTGGGTTCAACAGTGGAGGGTGCTACAACGATCGGTGATACAACTGCCTTTAATACGACGGGGCTCGGCGGCTCTTTTTCCGTAATCAGCGGCACGATTCGAAATGTCGTCCATTTGATACAGCAAAAAAGGCAGGTCGAGATTCTTGCCAGTCCGAGAGTTATGATGGTCAGCGGAGAAACCGCCTCTATAGAAGCTGTGGAGGAACTGCCGTACACGGAAATATCCGATACCGCTTCAGGAGGTGCTGCTGCTTTGACAACTACCAGATTCAAGAACGTGGGCGTTCAACTAAATGTCGGAGCAACTATAACCGACGGTAATGAAATATTTCTTACAGTTAATACCGAACAAAACGTCGCAACCGGACAGAGCAATACAGAAGTTCCTATAGTTGATACAAGAAGAGCCAATACCTCCCTTCTGCTAAAAGACGCTCAGGTTGTTGTTTTCGGTGGTCTAAGAAGACGGGAAAAAACAACAGAAGTCGACCAGGTGCCAATTTTAGGTGATTTGCCGATAATTGGTTACTTATTTAAGAACACAAGTAATATTGTAAAGAATTCCGAGCTGATCATATTTCTATCGCCTCATATTTACAAGGGTGAACAAGTTCCCAAAGAAGCAATGTCAAGATATAACGAGGTAAAAGCTGAATCTCCGCTCTCGCTTCCTAAGGAAGGAAACTCCTCGAAAGATGTGTTACTAAAAAGGATAAAAATATTACAAAATGAAAATCGTGAAGATGCTTCCCGTGAACTGCTGTCAACATTGAATTCGCTGGAGAAGATTCTTAGCCAGGAAATGCATGAGACTATATCTTTATCGGAAAAAGCAATAGCTGACGGTTACTATGCCGCTGATAGTAATCCATAAAAACGTTTTAGAAAGTTTATGGGGAATAATGAAAGGTTAACAAAAATGTTAGGATTATTTAAGTCAAAACAAAAAACAGACCGAGCAAAAATACTTCTCGTCGATGACGAGCCCGATTTAATTGACACAATCCAGTGTCGTCTTGAGGCAAACAGCTTCGACGTTGTTACCGCCTCCAACGGACAGGAGGGACTCGAAAAAGCAACCGACGAGAAACCTGACCTGATACTGTTAGATACTAATATGCCGGTGATGAACGGTCACGAGGCGCTCGAACAACTCAAAAAACGCCAGGATTTAAAAGACATACCTGTAATTATGTGCACCGCACTGTGTGAGGCTCAGGATATAGCTGCGGCTTCTGCCTACGGAATTGCTGACTATGTGACCAAACCCTTTGACTACACAGATTTAATTGAAAAAATCACGAGTGCGTTGGAGAATAGAAAATCATAATATCAAACAAAGGCGGATGTTAAGATTATGGAAACTTCCAACTATAAAATTTTGCTGATTGAAGATGATAAGCTTGACCAGATGGCTTTTAAAAGACATGTAGAAAGTGAAAAGCTTCCGTACGATTACACGATGGTATCTTCAATTTCTGAAGCTAAAAGCGTACTAAAATCGGAAAAGTTCGATATTATCATTGCTGATTTTACACTCGGGGATGGAACAGCACTTGATATCCTGGATTCGGTCAAGGATACACCCATTGTACTTACCACCGGAGCTCACGATGAAGATGTTGCCGTTAAAGCCTGGAAGGCAGGTGCATATGACTATCTATCAAAAGATTTAGGGCAAACTTATCTCAGAGCTATTCCAAAAACCATCGAAAATGCCATCAGGCGCAGGGAAATAGAAGAAGCACTCGATAACAAGCAAAAGAATCTGGAAGCAATCTTTGACGCAGTGCCTACTGGAATGTTCTTAATAGATGAAAATTTATCCATCACCCGCGCCAACGATGCCATCAGGCAGATGTTTCACAAAGAATATTCGCAGATTATCAATCGGCGAGTTGGTGACGTGCTTGGCTGCATCAACCATATCAGCAATGAACAAGGGTGTGGAAACACACCGGCCTGCCAGGGATGCTTATTCAGAAAGACCTTTCAGGATGTGTTGGATTCAGACCAGTCCATTAGCGGTATTGAGATTCATCCTACACTTAAAATCGATGAAGAAGAAATTACACCATGGTTCCATATCAGTGCTAAACCGGCGATGATAAACGGCAATAGAAATGTGATTGTCGCAATCGAAGATGTCACTGAGCGTAAAAAGGCAGAGAACGAACATGCGTTAGCTGAAGAGAAGTACCGGAGGATTTTTGATAACTCTGCGGCAGCCATCACATTAGTGGACGAGCAGGAGCGGCTCATCTCCTGGAATACTTATATGGAAGGTCTTCTCGATTATAATGGGGAAGAATTATATCTAAAACCGATCCAGTCACTGTATCCACCAGAAGAATGGAAAATAATAAGAACTTTTAACGTTAGACAAAAAGGAATGCAGCACCACCTCGAAACCAAGATGGCTAGAAAAGATGGCAGCGTTATCAACGTTGATATTTCGCTGAGCGTCTTGAAGGATACCGAGGGCAAAACTACCGGTTCA
>CAZMWN010000357.1:0-2716 GCA_964569935.1 uncultured Pirellulales bacterium | reverse complement strand
TTTTTGTAAATTACTCAAACATTCAGGGTGACTGGGATGGCGATGGTAATATTGACGTCGATCCTTTATTCGTAAATCCAGGTTATTGGGCGGATATTAATGAGCCGAATATTATAGTTGAACCTGATGATCCGAATGCAGTTTGGGTTGAAGGCGATTATCATCTTAAGTCCCAGGCTGGAAGATGGGGCCCGTCCAGCGAAAGCTGGGTGATTGATGATGTAACCAGCCCATGCATCGACGCTGGAGACCCGAACAGCCCTGTTGGTAATGAGCCGTTCCCGAACGGCGGGATAATCAATATGGGCACCTACGGCGGAAGCAGCCAAGCCAGCAAATCCTTATAAATTTCGATAGTATTGCCGGCTCTGAAATTGCAGCGATTTGTCGGCCGATGGAAATTACCTTTAAATAGCATAGCCAATCCCTATGAAAAAGAAGGCCATATCCTTTCAAAGTGCTTTTGTTATCTTCGGCTATGTAAATATTACTTGTCATAGGAAATCGCATCGATAAAATCTACGTTCCCGCCCGCCTTGCCGGAGGCAAGTCGCGGCAGGGATAAAATAACTATAACAGCAGAGTAAGAATGGATAAGCAGATCGAGCTAAAACCGAACGATACTATTGTCTTTATCGGCGACAGCATAACCGACGCCGGCAGACGCGAAGCCGCATACAGGCCGCTCGGATACGGCTACGTGCACTTCGTGGTAAACCAGCTCCTGGCAAAATATCCCGAATACAACCTTAATAGTATTAATACCGGCATTAGCGGCAATACTATCCGTGATTTGAACGGCCGATGGGAAAGAGACTGCCTGGCCTATAAGCCGGACGTTCTCAGCGTCCTGATCGGAATTAACGATGTATGGCGTCAGCATACCGACAGGTCGGACGAAGCGGTATTTCTCGATGAATACGAATTCACATACGAACGGTTACTTTCACAGGTTAAAGATAATTTCAGTTGCCGGTTGGTGCTGATGGAACCTTTTATGTTCTGTAACGATACTGAAAATCCAATGTACAACTCTCTTCAAGGATTTATCGCCGTCGTTCGTAACTTAGCAAAGCAGTTTGATGCAGCATTAGTTCCTTTGCAGGAATCTATAGACAAAATAATAAAACAAGTTCCGCCTGAGAAGTTCTCTGATGACATGGTTCATCCTTATTTGTGGGCGCATTCCTGGATTGCGCAGCGATGGATCGAAGCAACAAAGCTTTAATATTAGTTTAACGAAAAAATTTTTCTATTCGTAGATGTAGTAACAATAAGGACTAAGAACAAGACAAAAAAATTCATTGAAAAAAATTAAAATTTGGTCTTTACACTTCACCGATTTATCATAAACTTGCCGATACAGATTGTATGGGTTTGACCACTACATCTGGTTTAATTCCCGAGAATTTCTCTATATGTTGTAGTCCGTTTTTTCGCATGGAGGCGTATAGATGTCTTATAAATTTGACCCGGAGAACCCTTTTAAAACCGAGAAGTTGAAAATAAAAGCAGCAGTAAATTCTTCCGATTCAAAGGGTTTGAAAATAGAGCATTTCTTTTCAAAACCAGGTACACACCCCTTCGAACAACTCGACTGGGAAATACGTTCTGCTAAAATCTCGGGCGATAACGGACAAACCGTATTCGAGCAGGACAATATCGAAGTGCCGACCTGCTGGAGCCAATTAGCCACCAAAGTTGTAGCAAGCAAATACTTTTACGGCGATAATGATTCCGGACAGCGGGAGAATTCAGTCAAGCAGCTTGTTCATCGTGTTTGTAAAGCTATCGCCGAAAGAGGCAGAAGAGATGGTTATTTTTCTACCGAACAGGACGCCGAGATTTTCTACAACGAATTGACATGGTTGTGTGTGAATCAATATGGTTCATTTAATTCGCCTGTATGGTTCAACGTGGGGCTTTCTGATGTATATGGAATTGACGGCAGCCGACATAATTTCCATTGGGACTATCAGCGAAAAGAAGCAGTTGCCTGCGAAAACAGTTACGAATATCCTCAGTCCTCAGCCTGTTTTATCCAGTCGGTCAAGGACTCGATGGAAGACATAATGCGTCTTGCAACAAGCGAGGCGATGCTTTTCAAGCACGGCTCAGGCACAGGAACCGACTTATCAACACTGCGAAGCAGCAAAGAGAAACTCTCCGGCGGAGGCAGACCTTCGGGACCTCTAAGCTTTATGAGAGTCTATGACCAAATAGCGGCTGTAATTAAATCCGGCGGAAAAACCCGAAGAGCCGCAAAGATGCAATCGCTGAATGTCCGCCACCCCGACATAAAAGAATTCATTACCTCCAAAACCGAAGAGGAAAAAAAGGCATGGGCGCTTATTGAGGCCGGCTACGACGGAGACTACAACAACCAGGCGTATAGCAGCGTGATGTTCCAGAATTCCAATCTTTCCGTGCGAATAACCGATGAGTTCATGCAGGCGGTGGAAAAAGACGACTCATGGTCCACGTATGCCGTAACTACAAGTGAGAAAATAGGCGAACATTCGGCACGTGAGTTGATGGAGCTGATTTCCGAAGGCACGAGAATTTGCGGCGATCCGGGCGTCCAATACCACAGTACAATCAACCGCTGGCACACATGCCCGAATTCAGGGCCGATTAATGCTTCGAATCCTTGCAGTGAATATATGTTCATCGACGATTCCGCCTGTAACTTAGCTTCGCTGAACCTTTTGAAGTT
>CAZMWN010000356.1:0-2751 GCA_964569935.1 uncultured Pirellulales bacterium | reverse complement strand
GCTCTTGAGATGGTCCATCGAATAGAGATGGTCCTTCCATGTGCTGTCGTAAACCTGAATTAAGACATATTTTTCCAGGTCGCTTAGTTCCGACCGCAGGAATTCTTTTGCAAGCAGTGACAATTTGTCTTTGATTTCGGGGCCATCGCCGGGAAGGTCGTTTTCGCTCAAGGATGCTTCGAACCTTTCGTTGGCCCAGTTCACCAATTCGGGAATACTTAATCCGGCGATTTTGTCGGAAAGCTCCTGTTCCAGTTTACCGTTGTTAAAGCTTTCGCTTAATTCGAGAAGTTGTTTTTGCAATGTTCGAGGTTTAGTATTTTGTATTTCTTCAACTGTCAGAGATGCGTTGTATTTTTTGTTGGCCCAGTCGGCCAGAGCTTCGAACGCATATACATTAGGGCCCTGTGGACCATATACCATATTCATTGCAAATTCGACGGGATATTCAATTTCCCGTTGTTTATATTTTACCGCTGCTTTTTCACCGACGTGCCTGTGGACTTCCGAGGCTTTTAGATTCGCCAATTCCGCTGTATCCAGTTTTATATTGAATTTTGCTCTGGCCCATTCGGCGAATGTTCGGACGGAGAAATCATCCTTTAAGAATTCAACGAGTTGTGAACAATCCTTCTTATCAATTTGCTCGGCGGCGGCGGATGTCAACTGCTCTTCGATTTCTTCCGGTGATTGGTTTTTTATCTTGCCGGGACTGAGACTAACCTGAAAGGCACTCATCGCCCATTTGCTCAGGCCGTTGACATCCCAGCTTCGCGGGTCACTGTAGTCCTCCAGGTACTCTCCCATAGAAAGTGATATATCATTAGATGTGTTATCCTTTGCCTGATTTTTTATGAGTTTTTCGATTTCCTCTACCTTGACACCTGAAATGTCTGAAAGTTTTAAATCGACGCTGAAGTTTGTTCGTGCCCATTCCATAATGCATTTGAGTGGATAATTTTCATCAAGGATAGTGTTGCAATTTTGTTCAATGGCCGAATCTATCATTTCCTGGATAATGTTTTTGAGCCCTTTGCCGGCTAAAATTTTACGTCTGCGCGAGTAAAAGATTTTTCGCTGATAGTCCATCACTTCGTCATATTCGAGCAGGCTTTTGCGCACCTCAAAATTTTTCTCTTCGACTTTCTTTTGTGCCTTTTCGATGCCTTTGCTGATTCGCCTGTGTACGATTGGCTGTCCCTCTTCCCAGCCGATCCATGAAAGCGCCTTGACGGTCCACTCCGGGGAAAAGATTCGCATCAGGTCGTCATCGAAGCAGAGAAAAAACTGACTTGAGCCGGCGTCTCCCTGTCTTCCGGATCGGCCCCGGAGCTGATTATCGATTCTTCTGGCCTCGTGTCGCTCGGTTCCGAGTATGTGCAATCCGCCGATTTCGGCGACGCCGGAACCCAGCTTGATATCGGTGCCTCTGCCGGCCATATTCGTTGCGATGGTGACATTGCCTCGCATGCCGCCGTCCCTGCCCTTGTGCTGCTGGCCCGCTTTGGTGACAATCACGGCTTCTCTAGCATGCTGTTTGGCGTTGAGAACCTCGTGCTCGAGCCCGTATCTTTTTGTAAGGGCCGCTGAAAGCGCCTCGCTTTTTTCTATGCTGATTGTACCTATCAACAGCGGCCTGCCCAACGCACTTATCTCGTGTATATGTTCCACGATGGCGTCGAATTTTTCCTTGAGGGATTTATAGATAACGTCTTCGCGGTCGTCCCTGATACACGGTTCGTTGGTGGGTATGACGACAACTTCGAGTTTGTAGATATTCAGAAATTCTTCGGATTCGGTAGCGGCGGTACCGGTCATTCCCGCTATCTGGTCGTAGAGCTTGAAGAAATTCTGCAGGGTTATAGTGGCAAGCGTCTGTGATTCTTCCTTTACGGTTACATCTTCCTTTGCTTCGACTGCCTGATGGAGTCCGTCGGACCATTGCCGGCCGTGCATCAATCGTCCGGTGAATTCGTCAACGATAATGACCTTGCCGTCTATAACGACGTATTCTTTTTCTTTTTCGAAGGCTACGTGAGCTCGCAGGCTCTGCTCCAAAAGATGCGGCCATTCCATATTTGAGCCGGTAAAGAAAGAACCGACACCGGCTATGTCCTGGGCGGCACCTACACCTTCGTGTGTAAGATGGACTGCTTTTTTGTCATATTCGACTTCGTAATATTGCGTAGTATTTATCAATTTTGCCTCGGCGTCCTCCATTTCCACCTGGGTCTTTTCAATAGTCTTTTGAGCTTTTTCGATTCGTGTATTGTCTTTGTCCTTTTTTGCATCGCCCAGCTCACCCTGTGCGCCGGCCAGTGCTCTCTCGGCCGAATCGATTTGTTTTTTGATGCGGTCGTAACTGCTCTGCAGGCTGATCAGCTTTCTTGCAACCTGGTCTGCTTTTTTATACCTGGTGACATCATCGAAAGCCGGTCCGGATATTATCAGCGGCGTCCGGGCTTCGTCAATCAGAATCGAATCGACCTCATCGATTATGGCATACTGCAGCGATCCCTGCACCATTTGCTTGAGCGAGGTTTTCATATTGTCGCGAAGATAATCGAAGCCGAACTCGTTGTTTGTTCCGTATGTTATGTCACAGGCATATTGATTTCTTCTATCGTCGCCGGCAGTGTCCATATCCGCCTGAATTGCACCTACGGTCAATCCGAGGGCTTCATAGACCGGCCCCATCCATTCTGCGTCGCGCTTGGCGAGATAATCATTGACGGTAACTATATGAACCTT
>CAZMWN010000355.1:0-2784 GCA_964569935.1 uncultured Pirellulales bacterium | reverse complement strand
CCTCGGTTTGTATCGTAATCCCCAACGAGGATTTCTTTGGCAGTAATGGAATCTATGCCCATCCCGATAGGTATGCGGACGAATGGGAACTGGCGGAACGCGCTGCTTCCATAGAATGGATAGATCCAAATACCGGCAGTAATTTTGGTGTCAATGCAGGCCTTCGAATCCACGGGGGGCCGTATAGCAGGGGCGGCAATATAAAGAATGCCCTGCGGATAATCTTCAGAAGCGAGTACGGTCTGTCTAAATTGGAATATCCGCTCTTTCCGGACACCAAGGTCAAGACATTTAACGGTCTTGTTCTAAGGTCGATCTGGAACTACTCATGGACCGGCCATAGCGATCCAACCTCACGTGCCGACTATCTCCGTGATGCTTTTGCCCGTGATACTGTACGGGACATGGGCCGCCTGACTCCGCACGGCAGGGGTATTCAGTTGTACATTAACGGGCTTTACTGGGGTATGTATATAATGACCGAGCGGGTCGATGAACATTTTGCTGCAGACCATCTGGGAGATGATAAGGAAAACATTGATATTCTCGAAGCCCCAGGTGGATATGGGGGTTCAACTACTATGAATGTTAGAGCAGGGGGTCAACAGGCATTGCAAGCGTGGGAAGACCTTTTTACGATGGCGGACAGCACGAACTTAAGCACATCACAGGCGTACGAGGCAATCCAGGATTATGTGGATATTCCTTCTATGATCGATTACATGATGATGATCTACTATACAGGTAGCCGTGATGCACCTGTATTTTTAGGTGATTCATACCATCCGCGCAACTTTTACGTTGCTCGTTTGAGAGAACCGGCGGGGCCATTTATCTTTGTACCATGGGACACCGAGTGGGCGCTTGAAGACCCATCGAGAAATCGAGTCAACGTGGTGGGAGTTTACAACCCACACTTTTTGATAAATAGATTGAATCGAAATCCGGACTTCCGCATGTTGCTGGCCGATCATATTTATCGGCAATTCTTTAATAACGGAGTTCTGGCAAGGGAACAAACTACTCAACGCTACCTGAATCTAGCAAGTGAGATTTATGGAGCCATTGTCGGTGAATCCGCACGCTGGGGCGATGATCCTCGGCCGTCTCGACCATATACTCGTGATGTTGAATGGCAGGCCGAAGTGGATCGTTTGACGAATAATTACATGTACGGCCGGACAGAAACCGTCCTCTCCCAGCTCAGGCAGGCAGGCTTCTACCCTCAAATCTCACCTCCGAAGTTTTTAATTAACGGTCAGGGCTCGAACGGCGGATATATTTTACCAAACGATTTATCTACAATGGTAGCAACAGAGGGCACAATTTTTTATACTCTCGACGGGACTGATCCTCGAGCACCTGGAGCATCGCAGCAGCAAATCGGCGAAGCAGTCACTCTTGTTTCTGAAAACGCACCCAAACGTGTCCTTGTTCCGACGGGCTTGGTTGGCAATAGCTGGAAAGGCGGCCGTTATTACAGCGATATTGGCTGGATATCAGGTACCGGAGGAGTTGGTTATGATACCGGCTCGGGGTACATGGATTATATAGATATCGATCTTTTCGACCAGATGTACCAGAGCCGAACCAGTTGTTATATACGAATACCATTTAATGCACAGGATCCTACACGATTTGATGTTATGACGCTCAGAGTTCGTTACGACGACGGCTTCGTGGCATATATCAACGGCACGGAAGTCACCAGACGCAATTTTGACGGCACGCCGACCTGGAACTCCAGCGCTGATACGATACATGAAGATACCGCAGCCGTCAACTTCGAAGATATCGACATATCTTCTTATATTAACAAACTCGAATCCCGCGGCAATATATTAGCTATCCATGGCTTGAACTAATCTCTTACAAGCTCAGACTTTCTTATCTCTGCTGAGCTGGTTGCCTACGAAGCTATTGAAGATGATTCCCCTTCGGAAGTTGTTGTCTCACCGAGCGCACTTGAATATACCGGTCCGATTACATTAACCGAAAGCACTCATATCAAGGCCAGGGTATTAAGCGGCGGTACATGGAGCGCACTTAATGAAGCCACTTATGCAGTAGGACCTGTAGCGGAAAACCTTCGTATTACCGAATTGATGTATCATCCTCAAAATGACCCGAACGAAGAGTTCATTGAACTAACAAACATCGGAGCCGAGACAATCAATTTGAATCTGGTAAGATTCACAAACGGCATTGATTTTACCTTCCCCAGCATCGAATTGTCACCCGGCGAATATTTGGTGGTAGTCCAGGACAGAAATGCCTTTGAAACTCGATATGGCACGGATATTACTATCGCCGGCCAATACAACGGCAGACTAAACAATGCCGGTGAAAAAATTGAGCTCGAAGATGCCGTCGGTCAAACGATTCTGGAGTTTAGCTATAAAGATAACTGGCGTTCAATTACCGATGGCCAGGGCTTCTCCCTGACTATTATAGAGCCGACAAATCCCGATCCGAACAGTTGGGACGATAAGGCCTCCTGGCGTGCAAGTGCATATACCGGTGGCTCACCCGGCTGGGATGACAGTGGTATAGTTCCCAATCCCGGCTCTGTTGTTATAAACGAGCTTCTGGCTCATTCACACGCAGGTGAGCCGGACTGGATTGAATTATATAATACTACGGGAACCTCTATAGATATCAGCGGCTGGTTCCTAAGTGATAACGATTCCAATCCTACCAAATACGAGATTGCCGCAGGAACGGTAATCGGTCCTTACGGTTACATTGTATTCTATCAGGATGCTCATTTTGACAATTCTGATG
>CAZMWN010000354.1:1940-2791 GCA_964569935.1 uncultured Pirellulales bacterium | reverse complement strand
CGGTGCTATCCTGCTTGGTGGTCTTGGTGTGGGCCTTGTTGGCTGGCTTCGCAGACGCAGAACTCTGTAGTGTATTATTATGGAGATTCAAATGGGCCGTAAGTATTAACTTACGGCCCATTTTTTTACTCCAGTTCAAACTTCATAACCTGCCGGATTCACAATTTATCCATTTCTGCAATTTTATTCTAACGTAGAGTTGAATTAAAAACGTAATGAATTCGACTTGCCATCAAGCCTTATCAGGATAGAATAATCTGTTGCGAGTTCTAATGGGTGACCCCTGAACTTGTTCATAACTATATTTAAAGTTGAGTATCTTGTAGCTGGATTTCTCGAAACGAATTATGGAATTAATGCCTTTTTTATGTAGAGATGTAGTACAAAAGAGTTTGCTGAAAAGTAAATAAACAGAAACAATAAAAAGGTTCCTTTTACTAAAAAGAGTCGTGATTTGGGAGGTTCTTTTATGAAAAAGTTAGCTGTTCTTCTATTCATCCATTTAGGTTTGATTGGTACTGTTTGGGCAATAAGGAATGAATATACGGACAGAATCAAAGTGCTTTCAGATGAGATTCTGATAACAGCAGAACAGTTGAAAGAGGCAACAAATGAACCTGTTTTTGATTCGCTTGAGGTTGATGGGATTCTCACCGAATTGAAAGATTTGATTCAAGAGTATGAAAATGCCATGGTTTTTGCCCAGAGTCCCTATCCAGGAGAGATTCTGCTGGGAACTACACCCGGTGGTGATAGTGGATGGCTTGAAACCCTTTGTAGTACTCGTTATGATGGTTTTTTGAAAGAGATAAGAATCAGACGAACCGGAAGCAGGGCGAGGTATCTGAGAA
>CAZMWN010000354.1:0-1930 GCA_964569935.1 uncultured Pirellulales bacterium | reverse complement strand
TCAATGAAGGCGGCAGGTTCAGACTCTACCGAGATGGAGTATTTAAACTTGCTCTGCCAAAGCCTATGAAAGTTGGGCGGATTAGGATCAATATCGGTCATGAATCAACCGGCTTAGAAGTTTACGGAATTCCATACAACCTTCCTGTTGTAAAACCTGAGATTCGGAGGAATCGCTATCCAAAAGAAGTCCTGCTGGGTACCACACCTGCCGGCGATGGTACCTGGCTCGAAACCCTGTGTAGTAATCCCTACAATAGACCTGTAAGAGAGATACAATTGAAAAGGACCGGCAGTGAGGCCTCGTATCTTCGAATTAATGATATCGAAGTCACTTATCTGACGCCTATGGGAATCAGGAAAGAAGTATTCAATAAAAACGGAAGATTCAGACTCTATTATGATGGCGTTTACAAACTGGCTCTGTCAAGACCAATGAGAGTTACACGCATTCGTGTTCTGGTCGGACACAAAACGACGGGTCTGAATGTGTATGGGGTATATTAATCTCTGGGGCAGTACCAAAAAAAGACACTCCAAAACGGCATTAAATGTAAATTTGTAGGCTTGTTCTCTTTAATACTTCACTCGTTTTTTGCTTGTCAGACAGAATCAAGAGTGATAACATTCTCTTCCCTGTAAAACAAATGGAAAATTAACAAAACAGGTCTTCGGAGTTTTAACAATGGCCAGGGCTATCAAGTACAATCAAATAAAATCCGCTGAAGATTGTCGGTATGATGGAGTGTCTCTGGGAGAAGTCATGTTAAGGTTGGACCCGAGAGATGTTCCAACCTCGCGAGTCAGAGACCATATCAGGGTCTCACAAGGCGGCGGCGAGACGAATGTAGCTTGCGGCTTAGCTTATACTTTCGGTTTGAGAACAGCGGTCTTAACCGCCTTGGTCGATGACCCTATAGGGCACAATATTCGAAATCAGATGCGTGAGGCCGGTGTCGATACGAACGAAATCATTTGGTGGAATACAAATAATGACGGGACGAAATACTCTACTGACAAAAAGGGCACTATCTGCAACGGAGTGAATTTTACATATAATGGAGCCGGCGTATTGCCGTCCGAAACGACATATTATCGTGGAAACAGTGCCGCAAGAATGCTCGAGCCGGGGGATTTTAACTTTGATGAATTATTTGGCCGACGGGGAGTAAGAGTTTTTAATACCGGCGGTATTTTAACTTTGATCGGTCCAAAAACAGGAGACCTTGCCATAGAAGCTGCTCAGAAAGCAGTGGAACATGGAACTTTCGTCAGCGCCGATCTCAATTATAGGTCGAAGGTTGAACCTGACAAGAACAAAGCTAAATCCATTAACAAGAAGCTCGCTCCATATTTGGGTATGCTTGTTGGAAATGATTCGGATTTGGCAGATGCTCTTGGCTATGAAACGAAAGCTCCTAAAAATGCTCCTTATACCGAATGGATTGAAGCATACAAAAAAACTGTTCTTCAGGTGGCGAAAGATTTACCTAATTTGAGCTTGATAGGAACTCAATGGAGGGGCGCTCATAACGCGGACCTGATTAGCTGGGGTGCAATTTTATATGATGCTTTGAACGATGTTTTTTATGAAGCACCGGTCAGAGAGAATGTGCCGATTAGGGACCGAACAGGCGGAGGAGATTCTTTTGCCTCCGGAGTCTTAGCGGCCTTACTTAAGGGTCAGGACCTGGCGACAGCAGTAAATTGGGGTGCGGCACACGGTGTTTTAGTCCAGGAAACTCCGGGTGACATTACCTGTGTTGATGAAAAAGCGGTTTTAGCTGAGGTCAAAAGAGCACAGAAAGGCGGCGGCGTAAAAGCCGTCCGATAAAAGCTTCTTAGAGATATTGAGGGATTAAAGTTTAATAATTTTAAACTATCCCCGGTGCGACTCGAACGCACAACCTCTGGCTCCGGAGGCCAACGCT
>CAZMWN010000353.1:1195-2811 GCA_964569935.1 uncultured Pirellulales bacterium | reverse complement strand
CCCGCGTTCTTTTTCTCCGGCTCCCAGGTCTATTGCAGGATACATTGCCCCCAAAAGACAGAAGATGATGAATATATAGGGAAGCATCCCTCCCATGCGTTCGCCGAGTATCTCTCGCATATCGGCTGTGCCTTGCTCCTCGATAATTATCGGATTTATGAGATTTTCCTGTTTTTCAGAAGTATCCAGACCGAGACCTGCCAATCGGTTCGACCTAAATTGCTTGCCAACTTGTTTGATGATGTCACCGGCCCGATTCCGAACCATACTGGCTACAGAAGCATTATTGTAAAAAAGCTGTATAGCGACTTGCTCGCCTTTTTCAAGCTGCTCGCGGGCCTTTTCCGGTATCACAAGTCCGAATTTGATTTCATTCTGTTCGATTGCAGATGCTATTGCATCCGTGCTTGAGAGAGTGACATTCTTGAATCCAATTTCTTCGGTGAATTCTTTGGCCAGTTCCGGCAAATGCTCGGCACCGAAAATGGCGAAAGGGAGAGTCTCAGTCTTGGCTTTTTTATCGGCCTTAACCATGAATCCAATTAGAAGGTTCATTAGCAACGGTACCAGGACAGTGGGCATAACCAGCATAAATACAAGTGTTTTCCTATCACGCAGGACTTCTTTCATTTCTTTAAGATATATTGTGAGAATATTAATCAACATCATTCGCCTCTGCCGAGTGTATTAGTGCAAGAAATGCCTTGTCCATATGAGCCTGCCCGGTTGCGGAATGCATTTGTTTGATGTTTCCATCAAAGCATAGCCGGCCTTTGTGAAGGACCACAATCCTATCACAGAGCCTGTCCACTTCGTGCATGTGATGTGTACAAAAGATAACCGTTTTACCCTGATTTTTACATAATTCTATGAATTTCAGAATAGCTTCCGCAGCGGCCACATCAAGTCCGGTGGTTGGCTCGTCGAACATAATAATATCAGGCTCATGGATGAGTGTGCGGGCGATTGAGACTTTCTGCTTCATACCGGAGGAGAGTGAATCATTGCGTTTATCAACGAAGTCGGTCATATCCAGGACGTTGAATAGTTCGTCCATACGCATGTGAACTCTGGAGTAACCCAGGCCATGTAACTTCCCGTAATATTTAATCATCTCACGGGCGGTCAGACGGCCGTATAATCCTGTGTTGTCGGATAGAAAACCAATTTTTTTTCGGACTTCAAGAGGATTCTCGACTAAATCTACGCCGTCAAACGTAGCCGTCCCCGTACTTGGTTTTAATGCGGTTGAGAGCATTCGTAGCAGGGTTGTTTTTCCCGCACCGTTTGGGCCGAGAAGTCCTAAAATAGTGCCGTTTTCAGCACGGAAACTAACATCTCTGACCGCGAAAAACTTTCTGCCGTTCTTTAGCCTTTGCAACAATCCACGAAAATTCCGGGCCTTTTTCCTGCGTTCTCTGAAAGACTTGCTTAATCCACAAACTTCTACCATTATTATTTTTGCCCTAAGATTAAAATTCGATACCTCGCCTGGCAGAGATGCCCTTATCGAACGGGTGCTTAATACTCTTCATCTCGGTAACAAGATCCGCCATTTCTATCAATTCTTTGGAAGCACCTCTGCCGGTCAGAACAATTTCCACGACAGAATCTCT
>CAZMWN010000353.1:0-1185 GCA_964569935.1 uncultured Pirellulales bacterium | reverse complement strand
ACATCATCCAATTTAGCCAGGCCTTTCGAAAGGCAGAATATAATCTCATCCAGTATCAGGACATCATAAAATCTTTTTTCAGCCGTTTGAGCAATTCTTTTCAGAACTTCGCTGATTTCAGCCTGAATTGTTGTAACGGCTTGCTCTTCTTCGAGGGATTTCGACATATCCCAGGGCACATCGAGCACTTCGGTTCTGATTCTGACTGCACCCAACTGCAGCGCAAAACGCTCGCCGATATCAAGAGACAGCGGTTTGAGGAATTGATATATCAGAACTTTATTCCCTTGCCCGGCGGCACGCAATGCCAGTCCGAAGGCAGCGGTGGTCTTGCCTTTTCCATCCCCGGTATATATCTGAACAAATCCTTTTTCCAGCATAATTTTAAGCTCGTATCTCTTAAACAGAATCCTTCATATTACACCACAGCCCAAGTTGATACAAGGCGGCAAATTCTAAGATATTATCCTTTGTCTGAATATGAAATATTGTTCTCGGAAAACGATTCTCCGGGAAATTCATCGGAAATTCCGCTATCGCCTGAATGAGCTTAATCAGGAAAGTGGTTATTTTTGGATTCAGTTACAGCTTTTAGAGCCGGTTTCCTCCCTATTGAAAAGCGAACGATCCTATGATTACAGCACTGGTAATGACAATTGCATAATACCGCATACAAATGGATTCTTTCGCTTTAATCTTTTTAACAACACAATAATCACAAGCTACTACAGCGTCAAAGCAAAAATCAACAGCCTTTAAGAAGCAAAAAGCGAAATTTGAGCTGGAGATTCCAAATTGGGTGGATTTACCTGCAATGCTGAAAAGTCCTGTAAATTACAGCCGTTGTGACGGTGTTGCTCAACTGGTTAGAGCATGGGGTTCATAAGCTAAATCAGCTTTTGTAAGTATTTATTAATACATCATTAATGATTGTGAAATAAGAATTATGAGATTAACGTTAGGCCAACGAAGAAGTTAAGTAGTATTAAGGATGAAAACTTGATACGTGTTTTGGTATGCCTGTTCAGTTCACGCGATATATTACCCAACATTATCAGCGGTTTAACTTTATCTTAAACCATATCTTCAAGAAAACCCAAATCTGACCATCATAAACTCAGTAACAGGGCACAGTTTTTAACATCGTATTCTGGTTTTTTTAACGCTGTTTTTCGGCCTCAAAAG
>CAZMWN010000352.1:0-2830 GCA_964569935.1 uncultured Pirellulales bacterium | reverse complement strand
TATATACCATAGTCTTCATCTATGATGTCATACATCTTCACAGCCTTTTGCTCTATCGGGTATGTCCACCACCATCCTCAATCGGCGCTCGGTGGGAGGCATCACGCCTTCCTTTGTTTTGCTGGGCATGAACAACCAGCCGGCCCGCCGGTCGCCTGCGATAAAAGCCAGGCTCAACGGCCGAACGCTTGCCGTTACCTGCTGGGCCTGCTCCCCACTTTGTAATTTCAATCCGCCCGTCAAGCCAATCGGATGTGCCGCTCCTATGCCAAACTCGGAAGACCTGTAATCGCTTTCCGCTAAAATCAGGTATTCGGCCTTACCCATTCTTTCGACATTGACAATACGAGGAAAAAATTCATTCTCTCTTAGCCAGCTATGGCATAAAGCCACCCAGTCTCCACGCCCTTTCTCCTTGTCTATTGATTTTTTTTCAGGCTCGTTTTTTTTCAGTTCGTCTAAAGATTCAAATCCGTCTTTGAATTCCTCTTCTATCAATTGCCCCCAGTCGCCTTTAAATTCATCTTCTTTATATTCCTTTATCTCCTTTAGAAATTTTTTGACTTCCTCTTTTGTATATTTCTTTCCCTCTTTTACCTCCTTCAGAAGTCCTTTGGCTTTCTCGTCTGTATATTCCTTTATCTCCTTTAGAATTTCTATGATTTCCTCTTTTGTATATTTCTTTCCTGCATCTATGTGCTTTAGGCTTTCTTCGACTTCCTCTTCTGTATATCTCTCTTCTGCATATATGTCCGCTATAATTTCTTCGGCTTTATGGCACCAATTGTCCGCGTTGTAGGGATATAAATCGATATAAACCAGAGCCGCTCCCGCATCGCCTCGGACCCAGGCACTACAGTCGAGGCTAATCGTCACTCGGCGATAATTAGGGTCGGCCGGGGATATTTTATTTAGCTTCAGGTCCTCAAGCTCGGACTCGATGAATTTTAACGCTGCCATACGAAGCCCTATCATCTCGGTCTCGCTGGGCCGTGGCCCCTGAGCTTTGATCATCTCCTTGAAAATTTTAGATAAGTCAACCAATGCCTCCTTCTGAGATTGGTCCTGCGAAGATTGCTCCGATTCACCTGCCTGGCCGGATTTTTCTTTCGATCCAGACAGACTTAAGTTGAATGTCCGATTTTTCATATCGTAATTCAGTAGAAAAGTTTGTGGTGCTATGTCGGGTGTCGCTGTTAATGTCTTCCGCATATTCTTTAAAGCCTTCGTGAGTTCTTCTCTGGCTGATTCAAGTTCCACGTTGTTATAATCCATCACACGCACTGCACCTACCGATACCGTCCCGTATTTCAAAGCCTCTACCTCTATTCCGTCGAAAGTATTCAAAATTTTATATGTGCAGCCGGCAAGAGCAAAGCAAATTACCAGGCAATAAGCGATCGGCAGTCGTCCTGAATCATTTCGTTGGGCAAAATTTTTAGTTTTCATTCGTGTCCCTTTCTTTTCGTGTACGTGAACCACAAAAACCGACCTTCCATAAAACAGTCTTGCATTTCACCGGTAAGAGCAGGATTTATCTCGGTAGTATTTTCTGGCGACATGGAAAGCTAAATGTCTGCGTTCCTTCTTTTGTCAGCGTCTCTCCGCAATCTGCATTTGTCTTACATCTATATCATCCCTGATTCTCTTTATTTCTTTTTCTTTCAAATCTTCCACGGTTGTGTCGCCTTTAAACGGCTCCAATATGAATGGCCTTTCAGGATTAAAGGTAACTTTCCCGCTGGTCGGCTCAGTTTCAGATAATATTTTGTTTAAACTTCTGAGCTGATTCTCGATTTCATAGACCTTGGTTCTTACATCCGCCAGTTTCGGGATAAGGGATTCCTGCGTGGCCCTCATACCTGCGTTGGAGTCTTCAATCCTTTCGTCGATTGTGGTCGCTGCATTCCAGACAATAACAGCGGCACCAACGAAAACGGTCGCCACTAATGCCGACAATGCATTGGTTACAATTTTGCCGAAGTCGATTGCCATTTTATGCCTCCTTATGCAAATAAATATTCCTCTATCCGTTCATTTGATTTCATTTTCGTATTACGTTTTCCGTCAATGAATAATACAAGGTTCATGCGTTCAAGGGCAATTGTGGTAATTACGTATTTTTGGCATTCGGCGAATTATTCGCCAAAGCCGGTATTTAGACTAACGACCAGAGACTAATAACTATTCACTAAATAAAAGGCGTTTGTAGATGGGAAATGTTGATTATTTTCAGGCTTTAGGGGATAGCGTGTAGCGTAGAGGGGGTAGGGGATTAGTGAATTAGCGAATTTTAATTTTTACCGATTCTCGACATACGGCATACAAACCACGAACCACAAGTCACAAATCACGAGCGGCATCCTTCGCCGCAACGAGCCACGAACTAACTTCGGATTGATCGGATTGAAAAGGTATAGCCGTATTTCCAGCCTTTGCCGATGGTATCTTGCTCACATCCCTGGCCCATCATTCTCCTTTCCCATTGCCGTGCAGCCGTCTCGGAAGTGAATTGCTGCATAACTCTGAAGTCGCCCGGGTTTCCACGTTCCCGTTTCCTTCTTTGCGGCTCATCGGTAAGTCCTGCATACCTCATAACAACCTCTAAAAGAATGGGTGGGATTCTTAATGGGAAAGAACTATGGACAGTGGGGCTCGTGAAAAAGTCCTAAAGCAACGTTTTGAGATTGCTATGCGATTCCTCGAATTGTTCGTAATGACGTAAAAGCGCACTTTGCACCATTGCGAGGAGTGTAGCGATGAAGCAATCTCAGCTTCTTCAACAATCCTACAGTCACCTGTTTTTGTCTAAAAATATTTATCTTTTATT
>CAZMWN010000351.1:0-2863 GCA_964569935.1 uncultured Pirellulales bacterium | reverse complement strand
GGATTTTTATCCGCAGGAAATGACAGTTCGGAACTGGATCATTGACGGCTGGAAGAAAGTGTCACTGCGAAACGGCTTCGAGGAATATGATGGGCCGATATTTGAGTATTTGAAGATGTTTCAGATCAAAAGCGGTGAGGAGATTGTCGAGCAGCTTTTCTCTCTGACTGACCGTGGTGGACGAGAGCTGGCGCTTAGGCCGGAGATGACACCAACACTTGCACGAATGGTCAACCAGCGGATTAATTCACTGCCAAGGCCCATTAAATGGTTCTCGGTTCCCAGATTGTTCCGAGCGGAGCGCCCCCAAAAAGGCAGACTTCGTGAATTTTTCCAGTGGAACATCGATATCATCGGAGAAGATAGCGTTTTGGCTGATGCCGAAGTGATATTCACAACAATAGACTACCTGCGAGAAGCGGGTTTGACTCCGAATGATATTGTCGTGAAAGTGTCCAGCAGGAAGATGCTCAAGGCGATTTTATTGAGTATTGGTGTTCCTGATGAAAGCTTGGTACCGTTATATGCATTATTAGATAAGAGAAGCAAACTGCCAGTTGATACTTTTGAAAAAATGCTTAATAACTTGGTTCCTGATTCCAAAATAGCGCATGAAGTCTTGGAATTTATGGGTTGTGAAAATATTAAACAGATTGAAAACAAATATGGACGTCAGGAAACTGCTGAAATTATCGAATTAATGCGATTGCTTTATGGTATGGGAGTAGGTGAATATTATATGTTTGATCTGAGTATAGTCCGGGGGTTGGCTTATTACACCGGGATTGTATTCGAGGTTTATGATAAGGCCAGCGAGCTTCGTGCGATTGGTGGTGGGGGTCGTTACGATAATCTGCTTAAGGATTTTGGCGGGCCGGCGATTCCCGCTACCGGAATGGGGATGGGTGATTGTGTATTGGAGATACTGCTTCGGGAAAAAGGGCTTCTTGAAAAGCAGTTGCCAAAGGCTATGTTGGACTATTTTGTTGCGTATGTAGATGACGATTATAAAGATAAAGCTGTTGAAGTAACGATGAAATTGCGTTCGAATGGTTTGGCTGCAAATTTCAGCTATAAATCTGCTAAGTTAAGCAAACAGCTTAAGCAAGCCTCAGAGCAAAGCGCTCAAAAGTGTATAATTATCGGCGAGGAATATAAGGACAATAATCTTGTCGTAAAAGATATGGTTTCGGGTGATCAGAACACAGTAAATGTTGATGAATTTTTCTCCGGCCTGGATTTAGGTTAGTTGCATATAATTCAGTTTTCAATATTTTCTCAAAGCGTTTTACGGAGTGAAAAATCAATCGATTCTATTCGTTTTGTTCTAAGCTTTTTTATTGAAGGTAAGGAAAATGAGAATTGTGAAAATCCATTATATGAGTATATTTATAGTTCTGTTAACTTTTATGGTCTCGCCTCTGTATGCCGGGTTCGGCGGGCCGGACATCAAATCTCCGGAAGTTCACAACGACCGTAGAGTGACATTTCGACTGTTGGCTCCTGAAGCAGAAAAAGTAGAAATTAATGTCAGGTTCGCAAAAGAAAATCAACCGATGCAAAAAGACCCAAACGGTTTGTGGAGCATAACCCTTGGTCCGGTCGAACCGGAAATTTATGAGTATATTTTCATTGTTGATGGCCTGGAAGTGGCCGATCCATCCAATTCCTGGCTTAAATTATGGCGGAGCACGGCAAAGAATCTTGTTGAAATTCATGGCGATGAGCCGATGTTTTTCCAGGAGCAACAGGTTCCTCACGGCACAGTCCACGTACACAGATATAAATCGAAGTCACTCAGTGTTACACGGGGACTTTATATATACACCCCGCCCGGGTATGAAACGAGCGGGGAAGTGAAATATCCCGCACTTTATCTTCTGCATGGAATTGGTGACACGGAAGATAAATGGACCGATGTGGGTCGTGCACATATTATTGCGGATAACTTAATAGCGTGTAAAAAAGCTTTGCCGCTTGTTATTGTTATGCCTTACGGGCATACGCCAAATACTGCGGGATTTAAAAATTTCGGGAACTGGGAAGAGTTTGAGAAGGATTTAATTGAGGATGTGATTCCTTTTGTACAGGAGAAATATCGCGTCAGCACAGATAAGAAAGACAGGGCGATATCAGGCTTATCAATGGGTGGCGCCCAGACATTGACAATAGGACTGGGTAACCTGGAATTATTTGGATGGATAGGCGCCTTTAGCTCGGCATTGATGGGCCGGCAATACAATCAATTACTCGCCGAACCTGATAAAATAAATCAGGAGCTTGAGCTGTTATGGATTGGATGTGGCAGAGATGATACTCTTTTTCAGGTAAACCGGAGTTTTATTGAGCAGCTTGAATCCAGGAAAATCAAACACGTAAGTAGAATTACCGACGGCGCTCATGAATGGGCGGTATGGAGGCGGTATCTAAATGAATTAATTCCGTTGTTGTTCAAACAGAATTAACAGTCTTCACACTGTACTTAAAAGTGCAGCTTTTTTATGAAAGGGAGGCTCGAATCGAATGAAGGAAACTTTTCCTAACCATTACGAGCGGGCCTTTGAAAATTGGTTGATTGATAACTGTATAGAATATGTCGCGGTAGATGAGCACAAAAGGGCGACCTTTGGACATACAGATATTAAGAGTTTTGATTTCCTGCTATACCCTCCCAATGAGCAAATCATAATTGCCGAAGTCAAGGGCAGAACATTCAAGGGGACCAGTCTGGCCAATTTAGCTTGCCTTGAATGCTGGGTTACAGCCGAGGACATCGATGGCCTGGTAAAATGGCAGCAGGTTTTTGGGGCGGGCCATCAAGCTATATTTGTCTTTGCCTATAAGATAGAGAATATCGACGTTG
>CAZMWN010000350.1:0-2872 GCA_964569935.1 uncultured Pirellulales bacterium | reverse complement strand
CATATCTATCGATGGAGCCAACACTTCCCATTGTTGCGAATTTTCTTCGTTTCAATCAAGATTATCAAAAATATTTCCAGATCTGCCGTGATTGTCATGGTCAATCTCAATTTTTAAAAGCGGAAGTTCTTTTCCATTATGAGCATGGCAGCAATTATAGAATAGCCGATAGCACATTTGAGAAGCTGCTTGCCGAGGTTTCTGAAGAGGATTTTGTTCCATATCAGCTCCCCGGCAGGATTCGCTGTGATGAGCTTGACAGATTTCTTGAGAAGAAAAAACCAGACCTGAGGAGCAGCGAAGGCAAAGCACTTTTTAGAAAAACCATTGAGCAGATTATTCCCAGTGCTGAGAAGTTTGTGGATGAATTGGCTGATTTTGTGCACATCGAACCGAAGCTGCCTTCTTCAGAGAAGAATTTTCTACCAACGGAGCCGATTGAAATTTCCTCTGAACAAGGCAGGGAAAAAATCATCAGCTATCTTCAGCGAGTGCGCCGGAAGAATACTACTGCTGATCTTGCTTTTTATGCGTATCGGGATATGGAAAGCAGTGACTGGATTCCGTTTGTTAAAGCGGCGATAGAGCGCAATCCGGTCTCGTTGCGAATGACAGAATCAATGACAGTCGATCAAGCATATTCCCTGCTGGAAAAAATGAATAATAATTCTATCTATGACGGTAAGCGATTAGCACAGCCTGATGAGGTTGTGAATTACAAAACGGGCGACGGACTTGAAAAGGCTTTTGTCTTGGCTAACGTAATATGCGGAAAAGATAATTTACAGAATATTGAAATAATAGTGACCGGAAACAAAGTAACAATAAAATCTGAGAATGAGTACCGGTTCGTATCGGCCAAAGGCCTCGAAAAGAAAGTCCACGTATCGCAGGCAGGAGATATTGAGAGTCAATAAAATTAATAGTCTAAAGGTAATACATAAGGAGGTGCCTTGTTGCAGCGGTCTTACTCGGATTGTACAAAAGGCGATTTCTAAAAACAAAATTGAAATGCCCTTTGAAGATGTTACAATTGACCTGCAGGGTAATGTCAGCCGAACTGAAATAGTGTGGACCTGATACCCGATTATACGAAATAATTATCAACTGAGTAAGGAATAGAACATGGCCAAATCCTCCGGAAAAAAGGGTACCGGCAGCAAAAAGCAATCCATATTCACCAGGTCAGTCCATGCCGGCGAACCAAGAAGAAAGTATGCCGATTCGATAACAACCCCTATCATTCAGACTTCGACGTTTACATTTCAAGATTCCAAGCATATCGAAGATTACACAAGAAAGGGCAAAGAACATTTCGAGTACGGCAGATACGGTAACCCCACGGCAAAAATTGCTGAGAAGCGTTTGGCCGATCTTGAAAGTGCGGAAGACTGTGTTGTCTTTACATCGGGGATGAGTGCGATAACAACGACCATTCTTACTTTAGTACAATCCGGCGACCATATTGTTATCACGGATGATAGCTACAAAAAGACGCTCGAATTTTGCCGCTCGTATCTCAAACAATTCGGTGTCGAATGTACGATTGTCCCATTTGGGAATTATGAGAATCTCGAAGGGGCGATCAGGAAAAATACGCGTTTTATATTTTCCGAGTCACCGACAAATCCTTATTTGAATATATTTGACCTCGTTAAAATTAAAAAGATTGCAGATAAACACAACGTCCTCACCTTAATAGACAGCACTTTTGCAACCCCTCTCAACCAGAGACCTATCGAATTCGGGATGGACCTTGTCCTGCAGAGCTGCACGAAATACCTCGCAGGCCATAACGATATTTTGGCAGGTGCCGTACTTGGAAGAGCAGAGCTGGTGGATAAGATACGGAACCTGCATAAGTCAATGGGTGGCCTTATCGATCCTCATTGTTGTTATCTGCTTCTGCGTGGTCTTAAGACATTTCCTTTACGGGTGGAAAGACAAAACGAAACTGCGTTACAAATTGCGGAATTCCTCGAAAGTCACCCACGTGTCAAAAAGGTCTATTACCCTTTTCTTAAAAGCCACCCTCATTATGAAGTAGCTAAAGAACAGATGAAAGGCGGCGGGGGCGTAGTTACATTTGACATCAAAGGCAGTCTAAATGATGCAAAACGGCTTTTGGATCGCCTGAAGTTATGCTACATTGGGCCAAGTCTTGGCGGTGTTGAAACACTTATCAC
Source organism: uncultured Pirellulales bacterium (assembly GCA_964569935.1). Classification (GTDB taxonomy): domain Bacteria; phylum Planctomycetota; class Phycisphaerae; order Sedimentisphaerales; family Anaerobacaceae; genus JAFGPS01. The sequence continues at coordinate 686 of CAZMWN010000350.1, read as the reverse complement.
ACATCCGGCATTGGTGAGCTATTACGATTATTCGAGAAAAGAACGCTATAAATTAGGTATAGCTGATACGCTTTTCAGACTTGCGGTTGGGATAGAAGATGCCAAAGACATAATTGATGATCTACAGCGGGGATTGAAGAAGTAAAAGAACTCAACTTAAACCGGCTGATGGGCGGCCTTTACACTTAAATGGGAGATTACTCAGCTAAGAACACCTTCCGTGTGAGTTTTTATAGACAAACATAATCCATAAAATTTGCGTAGTAAACTACGTGAGCTAAGTTTTATGGCCATATAGCCTTTAAGGTTGAGTAGCAATGGTTCTTAATTTCGCCAAATCGATAATCGTGGATTTTTGGGACACGGTAGCTGAAATGTCGCCGTACCTGCTGTTCGGTTTTTTTGTAGCGGGTGTTCTTTCGGTACTTGTTTCACAGAGCCTTGTTGAAAGGCATCTTGGCGGTAGGGGGCTGTGGCCGTTGTTAAAGGCATCGCTTTTTGGAATTCCACTGCCTTTGTGCTCGTGTGGTGTTATTCCCGTGTCGGTGTCACTGCACAAACACGGAGCGAGTAAAGGTTCTACAATCGCATTTCTGCTGTCTACACCTCAAACCGGAGTGGACAGCATCTTTGTGACGTTTAGTCTTCTTGGTCCGGTCTTTGCCGTTTTCAGGCCGGTTGCCGCT
>CAZMWN010000349.1:0-2909 GCA_964569935.1 uncultured Pirellulales bacterium | reverse complement strand
AGCAAAGGCATGGATTGTAGGCCGGAGTGAATTATATTCTTCTCTATAGATGTAGATTCAATATAACCAACAGTCATGCCGGTATTATTAACGATGTAGTCGAACCAAGTATTGTATATGATATTATTGACATCGTCATAGTCCTCGAAGTCATCCACTGTCAGGAAGTTGACCGTCGTAAAACTCCAGACGTCTCCTTTCCAGGGGCTGTTTGGATCCAGGTCGTTGATTTCATCGACACGCCAGTAATAAGTTTTGTTGAATTCTAAAAGATCGGCTCCGAGAGGTTCAAAAGTTGTTTCTTTCTGGTTTTCAGCTACCAGTATGCCTTGCGAATCGGATACACTTGCATCGTTGACATCATTGAAATCTGTACCGAAGTACACATTATGTGTGTCACTATATTGTCCTTCCTTCCAGCTAAGAAGTGTATTTCGAGTCACTTCCTGGGCCTGGTTATCGGGACTGGGCAGTGTTGCCGCCGAACTTAAACCGCTGATCATAATTAGCTGAATCTCTTCCTGCGTCAACATTCTTTTATATACGCGAACATCGTCGATCTTGCCCATAAATGAATTATTTTCAGGCGCGTTGCCGATTCGAAGAGTTTCTTCACCTGAGGGTATCACCGTTCCCGTTACGGCAACGGCGGGTTGTGATGGTTCTCCGTTGATATAATAGAGATGTCCGCCGTCTTCTATTACCGTCGCACAGACATGCACCCATTCATTGAGTGGTACGGAGCCGACGCTGGTAGATTGAATAAAAGGATCACCCAGGGTAAAATGAAGAACACCGCGATCGTCGTCATCAAGACAAGTGTAAAGACTATACATTCTGGGATCATTACCCTTTGTAAGAATCGCCTGATAACCTGACCAGGCCGATGCTTCAGCGCCTGTATGCCTTGGGGTATTTATCCAGGCCATTAAAGTGACTCTATCGTCCGGCTGCAGTGATTCGTTGTGCGGCACCTCAACAAAATCATCGATTCCATCGAGCCACAATGCACCACCTGCGTATCCATATACCCATTGCGGATTGCCTATGGGATTGCCGTCTGTTTGAATCAGATCGCCGTGATTGCCGTAGATGCTTGAGTCATAAGCAATGGTGCCGGATTTCTCATCGAGTTTCCACCAGCCGAGCAGATCCGGGTCTTGAGCATTGGCTGTGCTTATTAGAGTCAGGCCGAGCATCAAACCAAAACAAATCAAATAAATCATATTTTTGCACATGATATTCCTCCTTTAAAAGTTTAATATGAAAACGACCGATATAGGTTTTACCTTCACTCCACTACGTCACAACTTATAACTTTCTGGGATAATATTGATCAAGCCAAAACCGCTTCTTTCTTCCAAAAAACACCCATCATTTGAAAGAAAAAAAACTAAATCCGAAGTATATAACTCCGGTCGCATGATCTTTTTGTCTTTTTTTATCTAAAACTCGAATATAGGTAGTCTTATGCCTGCTTTATAACGAAGATTTACAGACTATGATCCACAGGTTAGATATTGAAAGATATTATAATGTATTTTTTAAGATTTTACAATATTTTAATTAAGAAAAGATGTTACCTATAGCCTTAACAGCATGTGAAAATAATCCTTTTCTCCTTTCCGATGTTAATTACCATTTGATATCGGCGGCCTGTACAGCCGTATATCGTCGATGTACATTATACCTTTACCGCCTGGCTGCGGATTGTTTTTGTCACCTAAACCAATATCTAAAGAATCAATATTTATAAGATTCACATGATCTGCAAAACTCTGCAATGGGATGTTCCACTCGGTCCACTGGTCTATTAAAGCTGCATTTGGGTCATCATGATAAACAACGGCGCTGCCATTGAGAACTACATACATCGGCTCGATATCATTGGTCAGTAAGCCAATGTCCTGGGCAGTCCATTCCGGCCCCACGGTTGTATCGGGGAAGCTGACATTCGAGAATTTAGCCTCACATGGTACAACAGGATCATGACTTGTTACTGCTAAGCCGACATATATCGGATTGGTCATAGTGACCTGCTGTAAATTGAACCGTGTCCAGTCACTCCCATCGGATGAGTAATATGCCCTGATAAGTCCGCCGGATGTGCGTTCGAATTTAATCCAGTAAGGGACAGCAACGTTTGGATCAAATTGTCGATCTGTAACATCGTTTATAATGGTGCGGTACTGGAATCGAACTCCGTTTTCAGGAGTCATAAAGAGTGCAAAATACCGGGCGTTTGCATCCAGTGTATCGCGTACCATGATGCCTGCCTTGGCAAATGGGTCTGTATTTTCCAGACTATCGACCTTTGCTATCATTTTGACGGAACCGCTGTGCTCCTTATAAACAAAGTGAAATTGGTCGGATCTATCCCAGATGTCCTCACCGATGCCCTTAACTGTAAAAATGCCTTCCGGTTCCTCTACAAAGCTGCTGAGTTTTGCCGGATTGCCTCTGAACCATATTGTTAAGGATTCGACATCTTCTCTTGTCCAATCCTGTGGTTCGGTCCATTGACATTCGGCTTCGGAATAAAACAATGTTCCGGTTGTTTCAATATCAGTGCCTTCGTTTATTGTGCCGTCGTTGTCGTATTGCAAAGGCATTGATTGTTTGCCTAAGTGAATTATATCTTTCTCGACAGAAGGAGCTTCTATGTAACCGACAGTCATGCCGGTATTATTCACGAAGTAGTCCGACCATGTATTATATATTATATTATCGATATCGTTATAGCTCTCGAAATCGTCAACCGGCAGATAGTTAGCTGTCGTAAAGTTCCAGACCGAACCCGGCCAGACGGTGGCGCCGTTGACCTCATCGATAGCCCAGTAGTAAGTCTCGCCCAAATCCAGCTCAGGTAAAGGATAGTTAGACTCTGTAGTGCTAACACCGTTAACAAC
>CAZMWN010000348.1:0-2942 GCA_964569935.1 uncultured Pirellulales bacterium | reverse complement strand
CGGAAACGGCAATGGCCCAGAAATCGTACTTTTTATAGAGCTCAAGGGCCAGATTTGCCTTGTCTCCTAAATGTACCGGCCCGAAGCTGATTTGTTCGAAGAAATGCACGACCCTTTCGCCGCCGATTGCCAGGCCGAGCGAAAATGCGATTGTACCGCCAAGAACCGAGAAGAATGCACAGGTCAGGCCGTATTTCAGCGAGCGTTTCGGCTTGCCCAGGCACATCCCTATTACCATAACATCGGCAGGAATAGGCACACAGATAGGTTCGGTCAGGGCAATCAGGATAAGAGCCATCATTCCGTATTTAGTATCCGCCCATTGGGTGATCCAGTTGTACAGCCTGCGGTGCCAGTGCCACCAGGCAACCTTGTTGTTCGTTACTTGTCGCTCGTCGCTCGTTGATGGTTCAATCTCTGTCATAAAATACCGTTTGGAAAGAACTATTTATAATGCGTTTTATCTTAACCGGCTCAGCTCCTGTTGAACAGCGTCAACCAGCGGTTTAATTGTCCTTTCCGAAAAATCAAATTCCAGACCCACGGCGGCAAAAAGTTCCGGCAAAGGTCGGGAACCGCCTAAAGCCAGGGCATTACGATAATTGGCTAATGCACCAGCCGGATTTTTTCTGCTTTGCAGCCAAAGCCCTAACGCGCCGAGAAGAGAGATGCCATATTCGATGTAATAGAACGGGAACTGAAAAATGTGCAGCTGGCGATGCCATAAGTATTTATGCTCAATATTCAGTTCTGACCAGTCAATTAAGTTACTTCCAAAACGGTTATGAATCTGCATCCATACTTCACATCGTTGGTTTGCAGTATGATTTGGATTTTCATAAATCCAATGCTGAAATGCATCTATCAGGGCAATCCAGGCTAAAAGGATAATAACTTCTTCAAAATGACAGCGAATGGAACGCTGTGCCTGCTCTTCGTTGTAAAACGCGCTTAAATGCTCAAAGCCGAACAACTCCATTGCCTGGGACGCTACCTCGGCAAACTCTATCGGAGCGTGCCGATACGCATATATAGGTTCATCCGTACAGGCAAGAGAATGAAAGGCATGCCCGCCTTCATGCAAGAGAAGACGAAGGTCGTTATCTATTCCAACAACATTTCCAAAAATAAACGGTTTTCGTATCTCTGACAGGCTTGCCTGGTATCCGCCGGGCGCTTTACCTTTTCGGCTGTCAATGTCGAGCAGACCAAGGTCGCCCATCTCCTGAAACTGGTTTGCGAATTCCAGCCCAATGTTCTGAAATATTTTCTTTGTACCGGCCAGATACTCATCAATATTATCGAAAGGTTTAAGAGGCTCACGGTCCTGCGGGTCCACATTAAGGTCCCAGGGCCGAAGCGATGCCAGAGTCATAAGTTTTTTTCTGTTTTGGTAAATATCCGCAAGCGCGGGAACAACCACTTTTTCAACTGCATCGTGATAATGCCTGCAATCCTGGGGGGTATAATCGAATCGGTGGTATTGTCGGAATTTATAATCACGATAATTATCAAAACCGGCGTTAAGCGCTATCTTGTGGCGAACGGCGACCATCTTGTCAAAAATATCATCTAACTTTTGAGCATCCTGAAGGTAGCGCTCTGCCGTTGCCCGCCATGCGGATTCTCTGAGGTTCCCATCGGTCTTTTCCCGATAAATTCTCATTTCCGGCATTGTATGCTCTTTGCCCCGGAACTGTACCATCATCGCACCGCATATTGTCTGATACTCCTGACTGAGGACTTCCTCTTCGGTTTCAAGCGGAACGTTTTCTTTACGGAACAATTCAACATCGGCTTTAATATTGCGGTCATAAACTTCGTATCGCTTCTTATCCAGAGCGAAAGCTTCTCTTGCTTGGAGATACTTGCGGTCGAGCTTATCAGCGATTGGTTTTATCGCAGGAGCAACAGTTTCGATAAATTTCTTGTAAGCATCCGCTCGCTCCCGGTCATCTGTCTGGCAGGTCATCCTGATATAAAGTACGGATTGATACTGGTTGAGAACGGCTTCTAATTCCGAACGGTTGAGTATAAACTGTTCGAGCTGTCCGCTCGAACTAATCGGGCGTTCTAAAAGTTTGTAATAAAGCCCAGTTACTTCGTTGATATCACCAAGGTTGATATTTTCAGGTACGAATTTACGAGGCTGATAAACAGGTAAACTGCTGAAATCTAATTCTTTACTATTACCTGTTGCCATATTTTTCTGTTCTTCCAATATATGTATACTGGTCAGAGCCGTTTGTTGCTAATGGATAAATATAAGCCAAGCGCTGCTGACAAAATAAGGAGATTAGCATATACTGTCAATGAACAAGTTGTTGATGAGGTATTAGCGTGACTCAAGAGCCAATAAGCCAGATTACCAGGTCACACGACCGGCTAAAAGTATTAGCGCCGGCGAAGATAAACCTGTCGCTGTTAGTGTCGGGTAAACGGCCTGACGGGTTTCATGAGCTTGAGACCATAATGGCCAAGATAAATTTTTTCGATGAACTGCTTATCGAGCCGGGGACAAAAGCAGGGATAGAATTGGTCTGCCGGGGACCCAGATGGGCGCCGCAGGGCAGGAACAACCTTATCTATACGGCCTGTGAGCAATTGCTCCAAGTCGTGGGACGAAAAGCGGATATTAAGATAACTTTGAACAAGAAAATCCCTGCCGGGGCCGGTTTAGGGTCGGCGAGCACAGATGCAGCGGCTGCGTTGATTGGTATTAATGAGTTTCTTGGGCTCAGGCTGGACAGGGACCGGCTTGCCGGACTTGCATCGCAGTTAGGAAGTGACGTCGTCTTCTTTTTGGGCGGGCCTTTGGCGTTTTGTACCGGCAGGGGAGAAAAAATAAGGGAATTTGATGTAAATTTTGATTTTATGGCGATTTTATTGCTGCCGAAGGTAAGTTGCTCAACTGAAAGGGTTTATGCCAATTACAGGCATGA
>CAZMWN010000347.1:0-2989 GCA_964569935.1 uncultured Pirellulales bacterium | reverse complement strand
TAATATCCTGGCTATCCACGGCCTGAACGCTTCTGCTACAAGTACAGACTTTCTTGTTTCTGCCGAACTGGTTGCCTACGAGGTCGTCGAGGACGACTCCTCTTCAGATGCTGGCATTTCGCCTAATGCGTTTGAATATATCGGTCCGGTGACATTAACCGAAAGTACTCATATCAAGGCCAGGGTATTAAGCGGCGGTACATGGAGCGTGCTTAATGAGGCAACTTATGCAGTAGGGCCTGTAGCGGATAACCTGCGTATCACCGAGATTATGTATCATCCTCAAAACGACCCGAACGAAGAGTATATTGAGCTGATCAATATCGCAGACGAGACAATCAATTTGAATCTGGTAAAATTCACCAACGGCATCGATTTTACCTTTCCCAGCCTCGAACTTGCTCCCGGCGAATATATCGTGGTTGTCCATGATGGAAATGCCTTTGAAGCTCGATATGGCACAGAAGTTAATATCGCCGGTCAATACTCTGGCAGACTAAATAATGCCGGTGAAAAAATCAGGCTCGAAGATGCCATCGGCCAAACGATTCTGGAGTTTAGTTATAAAGACGGCTGGAGTTCGATAACCGATGGAGATGGTTTTTCTCTGACTATAATAGATCCTGCAAATCCCGATCCGAACAGTTGGGATGATAAAGACTCCTGGCGAGCAAGTACATATATCGGTGGATCACCCGGCTGGGACGACAGCGGCATTGTTTCCAATCTGGGCTCTGTTGTTATAAACGAGCTGCTGGCCGCTTCACCCGAAACAGGTACATAACCATAGATTGCTGATAGAAAAGGATTGAGATTTAGAACATTGTTCCACCATATAAAAATCTCGCTGCTTACAATATTCCTGGCTGTTTCCTTGGTTGGTGTTTTGGAAATTCAATCCGCTCTATCAGAAGGACAGTCCGGCCAAACAGACATTCCATTAGTTATCAATGAGTTGATGGCGTCAAATAGCAATTCTGTAGCGGACCCACAGGGTCAATATGGTGACTGGCTTGAGCTATACAATTACGGTGAGGAAGCTGTAAATATCGGCGGTATGTTTTTGACAGATGATATATCTGTTCCTACAAAGTGGCAAATTCCCGCTGCAACAATTATCCCTGCAGGTGGTTACCTGTTGATATGGGCCGACGATGACACCGGTGGCGAAGGACTTCATGCGAACTTTAAGCTCGACGCCGACGGCGAAGAAATTAGTATGTTTGACAGAGACGGCATTTTTCTGATTGACAGTGTTATTTATCCCGAACAGATTACGGGTATTTCGTATGGACGCGATCCCAATGCCAGTGAGAACTGGCGTTTCCTTTTGACTCCAACTCCGCAGGCGAAAAACGGTAGTGTATATCTTGGCAGGGTGGCCGCTCCTGAATTCAGCGATAATCGTGGTTTTTATGACGAGCCGTTTTCTGTAACCATCGCTACAGAAACCGAAGATGCCAATATATATTATTCGCTTGAAGGCTACAATCCCCTTGAACCGGGTTCGCGTGGGGGGCTACAAGGCGCAATATATAACGGTCCGATTACTGTCAGTAAAACAACCTGTTTGCGAGCTGTGGCAGTCAAGCCTGGCTGGGTTCCTTCGAAAGTTTGTACCCATACATATATTTTTCTTGATGATGTCATTCGCCGGGATTTTCAGGCAACGTTAGATGCCGGCTTTCCACGTACCTGGGGGGGCTGGCCGTCACCTGACTATGGTATGGACAGAGACGTCATAGGGACTTTTGACGAAGATGGCAATCCCAGAGGCGATGACAGATACGGCGGAATTTATGCAGCTACGATTCGTGACGACCTCAAGTCAATTCCAACTTTATCAATCGTTATGAACATTAGTGACATGTTTGGCTCCAACGGTATATATAGCAATCCCACTAGACGCGGCGTTGACTGGGAACGTCCGGCATCAGTCGAACTTATCCATCCCGATGGAACCAATGGATTTCAGATAAACTGTGGTATCCGAATTCAGGGTGGTTGGTTCCGAGCTCTTGATCGGGCTACAAAAAATTCTTTCCGTCTTTTCTTCAAAGGAATCTACGGCCCGACGGAACTGCGGTATGACCTTTTCGGTGAGGATGCGGTAGACAGCTTCGAGACGATTGTCCTTCGTGCCGGTGCCAACGACGGTTACGCATGGAGTGACGCCAGATATACGGAGCAGTATACACGCGATGAATTCGGCCGCAGGTTGCAACTGGCTGCAGGACATGCCAGCGCGCACGGAAACTTTGTCCATCTTTACATCAACGGAATCTACTGGGGATTATACAATCCGTGTGAGCGGCCGGATCATTCTTTCTCAGCCAGCTATTATGGCGGCGACAGAGTTAATTGGGATGCAATGCATTATGGACAGGAAGGTTTCGAGGTGATCAATGGAGATACTGTTAGATGGAACCAAATGCTTGCCCAATGTAACGAAGCCGGAATATCTTACGAAGGATACATGGAATTACAGGGTAAGAATCCCGATGGTACGCCTAATCCTTCATATCCAAATCTTCTCGATGTAACAAACTATATCGACTATCTTATCGTCAACATCTGGGGTGGCAATTGGGACTGGCCCTGGAAAAACTGGTACGCCGCCCGTGACAGGTCTGAAAACAGTACGGGTTTCAAGTTCTATAACTGGGATTATGAAAATACGATGGGAAATAATCTGGGACGTTCACCTCTCGAAAAGGAGGCTCTGAGAAATAATTTCTCTTCCGCAGGCCAGCCGCATCAATCTCTCCGGAATAATCCTGAGTACCGCTTATTTTTTGCCGACCGTGTACATAAATTCTTTTTCAACAATGGAATATTAACTCCGGAAGATTTATACAATCGTTACTCGAACCTGGCGGCTGAAATTGAAAGGGCTATGGTGGCCGAGTCGGCGCGCTGGGGTGACATGCATTACCCCCGCCCATTGACACTTGAAGACTGGTACGACCGAGATGAAGATTATAATGAC
>CAZMWN010000346.1:0-2993 GCA_964569935.1 uncultured Pirellulales bacterium | reverse complement strand
CCACTGAGCGTATTTATCTCACCATTATGGGCAATACACCGAAAAGGCTGGGCAAGTTGCCAATTTGGAAATGTGTTTGTGCTATAACGCTGGTGTACAATTGCAAGCGCTGAGACAATACTTTCATCCGCAAGGTCAGGGTAATATTCAAACAACTGCCATGCCATGAACATGCCCTTATAACAAATCGTCCTGCAAGACAGAGATGTTATGTAGAAATCCTGTCCCTGGTCACCGAATTTCTCTCTCACCAATTTCTCAGCCCGCCTGCGTACCAGATACAACCGCCGCTCCAAATCCTCATCCTTAAAACCAAAACCATCCACAAAAATCTGCCTGATGGAAGGTTCGGCTTCCAAAGCTATTCTGCCAAGGCAATTACTCGAAGTTGGCACATCTCGCCACCCAAGCACCTTCATGCCATAATAACCTATAGCAGCTTCAAGTATCTCATCGCATCGCTCCCTGATTTTGGTCTCTTTCGAGCCAAATACCATACCAACGCCGTATTTCAGGGGATCAGGCAGTGATAATCCCCTTTCAACTAATTCGTTATGAAAAAACTCGTGTGGGATCTGGAAAAGAATACCCGCACCATCTCCCGTAGTCTCATCGGCTCCGGCTGCTCCACGATGGTGTAGATTAATGAGAATCTGCTTGCCGTATTCAATAATCAAATGCTGCCGCTCGCCTGAGACGTTCACAACTGCACCAATACCGCAGGCATCATGTTCACGCCTAATTTCATATAAACCTTGATTTTTCAGTCTTATTTCCATTACTTTCGCTTATTTAACCGTGTCAGTTCCACGAGTCATTTCTGCTGTTGTCGAGCGAAATATCCACTTAGTACATCATTTACTATCCAATAAACCTGAATATAGTATACGTTAATTTTCTATATGTGACAGACAGATTCCTCTTATATCAAATATAAGTTAATCTCATAGAAGTAACATTAATACTAATAATAGACAGACTATCCACTTTAGGCTGTATATGGATACACAAAATTGACATTCAACAGCAACAAATGATAAATGTTAAAAATTCGCTTGCAGGAAAAGGCTTGCTTCACCGCCCTTAGTCATAGGGGCAGTTGCAAGCAAGCCTTAGCCATTATCCAGAGCTTATTTTAAGAGAGTTTAAAGTGATCTCTAAATTCTCTTTATAATTCATTAAGAGTCATAGTACAGGTGGAACTCATGCGGATGCGGACGCAGGTGCATAGGCTTGATTTCCTCTTCTCGCTTCCAATTAATCCATGTCTGAACCAAATCATCCGTAAACACACCGCCTTCGGTCAGAAACTTATGGTCGGCCTCAAGTGCGCCAATTGCCTCTTCCAGTGAGCCCGGCGTATGTCTATACTTGGCAAGCTCTTCTGCACTGAGCTCATAAATGTCAAAATCAAGCGGTTCTCCCGGATCAATTTTATTCTTAACGCCATCAATCGCCGCCATCAGCATCGCTGTCCACGCAAGATATCCATTGGCTGTCGGATCGGGACAACGGAACTCAAGGCGTTTGGCCTTTGGACTCGGAGAATACATAGGAATCCGAACACCGGCCGAACGATTGCGGGCGCTCATCACCAGATTAACCGGGGCTTCAAATCCCGGTACAAGTCGGCGGTAAGAATTTGTGGTCGGCGCAGCAAAAGCCAGTATCGCAGGCGCATGTTTTAGCAGTCCACCCGCACAGTACAATCCGAGGTCGCTTAAGCCGGCGTATTTGTCACCTGCAAACAACGGCTTACCGCCCTTCCATAACGAAAAGTGCGAATGCATCCCGCTGCCGTTGTCGTCAAAAACGGGTTTAGGCATAAACGTCACCGTCTTGCCGTTACGCTTTGCCACGTTCTTAATAATATACTTAAACCACATGAATTGGTCGCTCATTTTCACTAACTCGTCAAACCTCATGTCAATCTCGGCCTGACCTGCGGTTGCCACTTCGTGGTGATGGGCTTCAATCTTGATGCCAATTTTCTGCATTTCGTAGACCATCTCACCTCGAAGGTCGTGGTAAGTATCAGTTGGACTCACCGGGAAGTATCCACCCTTAAAGCTCGGCTTATAACCCAAGTTCGGCTCCTCGAATCGAGCGGTGTTCCATGCTCCTTCCACCGAGTCAATTTGATACATCCCGCGGTGCTGATTCTGTTCGTATCGCACTTCATCGAAAATAAAGAATTCAGGCTCCGGCCCAATAAAACACGTATCAGCAATACCCGTCTCTTTAAGATACGCTGCACCCTTGCGGGCAATGTGACGTGGATCACGTGTGTAGTTTTCTTTTGTTATAGGATCAACAATGTCTGCGAGCACACTAACGGTCGGTTCCTTGAAGAACGGATCAATCACTGCCGTGGCTGGATCAGGTATCGCAAGCATATCAGACATGTGGATATCCTGCCAGCCGCGAATACTCGAACCGTCAAAGCCCAAACCTTCCTCGAAAACACTTTCATCAAATAACTCGAGCGGGTAAGAACAATGCTGCCAGGTACCCAGAAGGTCAACAAACTTCAGGTCGACCATTTTCGCATTTTTTTTCTTTGCGAATTCCAAAAACTCTTTAGGTGTCATTTGTATTTCCTTTCATAAACAGAAATTAAACTGCTCGTTAAAACTCTTTTTATGTTTTTATTCTTATATTTCGTTTCAATCCAACCGACAAATGTTATCCGATAGCTAATTTTCCCTTCTCACCGGTCCTAATACGAATACATTCTTCCAAATCCAATGTAAAAATCTTCCCGTCACCGACCTGGCCGGTCTTTGCTCCTTCAATGATTGCATTGATTGTTTTCTGGACAAAATCCTCATTGACTGCTATCTCCAACCTGACTTTTTTAAGTAAATCAACTCCAAATTTGATACCCCTGTAACTCTCTTCATAGCCAAGTTGCTCCCCACAACCCAAGACATTTGTTACAGACATTTTATGTACCTGGGCTTTGTAAAGAGCCTGCTTGACATCTTTTAGTT
>CAZMWN010000345.1:2448-2999 GCA_964569935.1 uncultured Pirellulales bacterium | reverse complement strand
TGGAGAAATTTTTCATAGAAGAATTCCCTTGCCTTTTCGACACCTTCCAGTCCCTCACCAGCCCAGGGCAGTTCGCCGCCGCTGAACATCCCCTGCACACTATACCACAAAAAGCTGAAGCAATAGGCCAGGATAACAGGGTAAAAAGTCACGATAACAAATCCCAGAATGATTCCCCACCAGCCGACAAATTCCAGCCTCTTATGACCTCGGGCGAAGGCATCCGGAGCTGCTCGTTGAGTATAATGCCCCAGGCTGAACTCCAGAATCAGGATAGGCACCCCCACCACGAATATGGCAAAAATATAGGGGATAAGGAAAGCTGCCCCGCCATTTTCGTATAGTTTGTATGGAAATCCCCAGAGATTACCCAGGCCGACAGCAGAGCCGATTGCAGCCAGAACAAAGCCCCCACGTGTGCCCCAGCTTTCTCTTTGCTCTTCTAAAAGCTCAGCCATCGTTTCGTATCTTTCCTTCTTCCTTGATGGCACTTGAGCTCTTACGCTCTTTGATTTTTTTGCTTTTGTCTTCCTGTGGTTCCGGGTTGTTGT
>CAZMWN010000345.1:0-2438 GCA_964569935.1 uncultured Pirellulales bacterium | reverse complement strand
GTTGTCTATTCCAAGTAGTTCCAGGGTATTACGCTCGATGATGTTACGAATATTGCCCCTTGGAACTGTTGGTAGATTTGTGTCGGCAAGAAGCATATTCAAACCAAGCAATGTCTCTATACATTGTCCTGCATTGCCTGATGGAAATCCACTGCCAAACAATAGTTTATCCATCACTCCCTGCTCATATACCGCTACTACCGTATTGTAAGTTTGCCAGACATTTCTCGGTTTTATCGTCAAATCAGCATACACATTTTGATGTTTGGCTACCATTGATATTGTCTGCTCAACAAAAGGAACACCCATATTTGCGATGATAATTTTCAAAGCCGGGAATTCTCTGGCAACCTCGTCCAAAAGATATGGCTGTGTGTAATCCAGAATTGCTTCAGTTTTTATAGCTGATCCGCCATTATGAAAGAAAACAGGGAGACCAAGCTCTTGTGCCGACTCGTAGAACCGCATGGCACTACTATGAGCGGGGTGCATACCACAGGCAGAACAATACAGAACTACTCCCTTGAGACCTAATTTTTCCTTGATTGATTTGAGATTATTGGCGTTAGCTTTATCGTCGCCTGGTGCTACTACTCCAAATCCAACCATTTTTTCTTTAAGTTTGCTAAAATACTCATCTAATATCTTATTATTATCTTCGCAAGGCCGATCTAAAGTGGCTAATACTATGCATGCATCTACAGTTTCAGCCGCTGCCAAATGCTCTGATTTCGCAATATCACCAGCCGCAAAATCTATATGTGTATGACAGTCAACTATCATATCCCAAAGCTTTCAATGAAGTTGGTTCACAATAAGCACTAATCAATAATATATTGAATTGCTATCGTCAAGAACAATTATTTTTGCCCTTCCTGTCTATTTTAGTGCACCTGCTCAATTATTCTGTAAATGTTTTCAGATTAGTAGCTTATTATTCGGTTAAATATTCTGCCACGGGCTTTGGATATTACTATAGGTCAGTCACGGAGATACGTGACGTTTCTTTTTCGATTCTGAAAGACCGGCTCAGCATTTAGATTGCAGTGTTCCATAATTCGATTTTAACCTCTTGACTCGAAGGCTCGGCAATTGTAATATGGCACAAAATCATTGATTTGATTGCGGGGGCGCTGATAAAAGAGGTAAAAATTAGAGAATAGTGCCAATAATACTGTGACAAAATTATCATAGATTTTGTATTTTTATATTTGATTTTTTCTATCTTGTTGTGCGTCTTAATAGTAGAATCAGTCAATTGAATTCATAGATATTCGTCGTTGACCTTGAAGTTTTGGATATATGTATATAGTTTGGGGTCATGAGATATGGATTGTCCGGTGTGTAAAGATAGTGCAATGATTACCCTCGAACTCGATGAGGTTGAGATTGATTACTGCACGGTTTGTGACGGTATCTGGCTCGATGCCGGTGAGCTCGAGATACTGCTTGGAGAACCGGAGAAAGCCAAAACGTTGCTTCAATCATTCATAGTTGACACCGACTCGACCGAAGAGCCGAGAAAATGTCCAATCTGCGACAAAAAGATGCAAAAGATTGTTGTCGGTTCTTCCGGTCCGAAACTGCTAATCGATAAATGCTCCGGTGGTGACGGCCTTTGGTTTGATAGGGGGGAATTGAACGATATTTTTGAAAGAGCACAACTGGACAAGGACAATAAGATTCAGGAATTATTGAAAGATATGTTCAGATATAGTTGAAATTAAATGAAAGGAGAAAATTATGAGTACATGGAGCTATGTGTTAGTAGGTGTTGCAGTTGTTATTTTTGTCGTCGTGCTAATAATAAAAAAGAAGTCGTAGTGCAAAACCACCACAGCACTTCTAATAGAGGAGAAAGCCAATGTCGGGATTGATTGTTACTATCGTATTAATCTTGCTCGTTCCTGTTCTGCTTATTCTGTTTGTAATCGGAATCTACAATGCTTTGGTTCGGCTGCGCAATCAGGTTGATAATGCCTGGTCGCAGATTGACGTCCAGCTCAAACGCAGGCACGATTTGATTCCCAATCTTGTCGAAACCGCCAAAGGATATATGAAGCATGAGCGAGGAACTTTCGAGGCTATAACACAGGCTCGAAGTCAGGCTATGGGAGCCAAAACCGTCACCGAGTCTTCAAAAGCTGAAGGAGCCCTCGGTGAAGCGTTGAGCAAGTTCATGCTGGTCGTTGAGAATTATCCTGACTTGAAGGCAAATCAGAATTTTCTCGCAGTTCAGGAAGAGCTCAGCAGCACTGAGAACAAGATAGCCTTCTCCCGGCAGAGCTATAACGACCAGGTTTTGGCTTTCAATAACAAGATTCAGATGTTCCCGTCGAACATTGTTGCCGGCATGTTCAGTTTCGGCAAACGTGACTTCTTCGAAATCGAAGTTGAAGCCGAGCGGGAAGTGCCAAAAGTCAGTTTTTAGTTTTTTC
>CAZMWN010000344.1:0-3021 GCA_964569935.1 uncultured Pirellulales bacterium | reverse complement strand
TTGGATGTTCTTGTGCCTGCGCTTCGATAAGCATCATCGGCCGTTTTTCGATTTTGTTTCTTCCGAGATAAGCGATTTGAGATCGGCCCTGAAAATTTACAAGCATGACTTCGTCACCCGCCTTGAGGTCTGAAAGATATTTTGTTTTACCGCCCGGCGCCAATGTATATGCGTGCACCGCTCCGGCATTAACACGGAACGGACGGGATGCAACGTAAGGATTATCGATGGATTCGGAATGCACCAAAAAAAAACCGGCAGCCGTGTTGCCCACCAGCATCCCCTCGCCAAGCGTCATTTGTGTGCAGGTGTCGAGGCAGGCGCGGTCACCCATGCCTAATTGTTTTGTAGTTGTTATGGTAGCAGTTACAAGCTCGATTTTTTCACTTATGCCGTGAATGATTTCAGAACATTTTTTTATCTCGTTCACGTCGTCGGATTTCAATACAACGCCGTCCACACCTTTTTCAAGAATCTCGACCATTAGTTTGGCTTGTTCACTGTTTTCTACCTGGACCATGATATTTTTATTTCGCCGGGCAAGCAGATTTTCTATCGGGATAATCGTCCAGTCGAGCATTTTCAAGACGACAATTTTTTCTGCCGGTATGGCAGCAGCTTTATCTTCGTCGTCTTTGCCCGCAATATCGATAAATTCGACATCGGCACCTGGTTTAATATCGCCGTTTGTCTCGACCGTTTTAATTTTGCCGAACTGTCGTACAGTTTCACTTTCGCCATCCGGCAAAACAACCGCCTCAGCCCCGCTTTCAAGTGCTGCTATAGCAAGGGCTTTTTTATACGGAACAACATCTATCCATAGTTTTTTCATTATTTCCTTATCCTAAATTGCATTTTTTGCGAATTATTTGTGAATATTTAACTTTAATTAGATAATTTTGTCAACATCATTCATTATTAGGGATTAAAGAGGGAATTCTTTATGAAAAAACAGTTGTTTTTTTTGATTCCTTGCATTATCCTTACGGTTCCATGAGTTCGGTTGCTTAATCGAACAGGGGATTATTGTAAAACATTTTAGGAGGCAAATTATGAGTCAGGTATCAATTTACAAAACAAGCGGCAAGTTTATTGTTATGATCTGCTTTCTGTTGTTACTGCAGACGTCGCTTGTCTGGGCGGCTGATGACATCACAGGTGATTGGGAAATCACAATGGATAACAACGGTCGAAAGAGCTACGCCTCGTTGTCTATTAAAAAAGCCGAAGATGGAACATTGACAGGCAAGTGGGGCACAACGGAAATATCCAATGCCAAATTCCAGGATGGAAAGCTCACGTTTATTCGAACCGTTGGTCCGGCGGACCGGGAGTTTACAACTGACTACGAGGGAACACTCAAGGACGGCAAGCTCATGCTTACAATATCGAACGATTGGGGTGAGTTTACAGCCGTCGGGGCCAGACCCAAACCTATGTCTCCCGCACTTGGTCAGTGGGATGTTAATTTCAGTGTTGGTGATATGGACATCAATGCAAAACTGATTATTTCACAGACAAAGGAAGGTGTGCTCGAAGGAAAATGGACCGAGCAGATGGGCGAGCACAAGATTTCCGATGTTAAATTCAAGGATGGAAAATTAACCTTTACTCGAAACAGCAAAGTGGAAGATATGGAATTTGAGAATACCTATGAGGGCACAATAAAGGATAATAAACTGACTGGAAAGCTCAAAGGTGAAATGGGCGAGTGGGAAGCTAACGGCCAGCGTATCGGTCAAGCGCTCATAGGAATGTGGGAACTGACGACGGTCTCCGATTTCGGCACAAGAACGAGTACGATGAAGGTTTTCCCGGATATGACCGGAAGATATGAAGTCTTCGACAGTGAGATTCCCATGAAGAATCTCAAACTCGAAGGCGAACAGGTGACCTTTATGCTCGAAATGGGCTTTGGGGACATGACCTTCGATATGGATTTCAAAGGTAAATTAGAAGGCAAAACCCTCAAAGGCCAAATGAATTCGGACAGAGGTACCAGCGAAGTAACCGGGAAAAAGGTCGAAAAGACCAAGATGGCAAAGCCGGCAAAACCGGCAGCTAAGGCCACAGAAGAAAAGAAAAGTGAGAATTAACTGGCAGAGGCGTAATTAAAACTAACCGGAAGAGGGCGTGCCTCAATCTCCAGTAAAATTGACCGGAAACAGGATGGGCAACTATAAAATTACGTTGCCCATCTTTTTTTTATGGACTCAGCTTTTCAGCATCTCGATTGCATCTGTGACACTGGCATTTTTATGTACAATCTTACTTAGGGCCTGGACCATTTTGGTCGGATTCTTGTGCTGGAATGCGTTTCGGCCTATTGATAGTCCCGTTGCGCCGGCAGCTAATGCACCTTCGACCATCTTAAAGATATCTTCATCGCTATCCATCTTCGGGCCGCCGGCAATAACAACCGGCACGGGACATCCCTGTACTACCTCGGCAAAACTTTCGGGACTGCCGGTATAGACTACCTTTACGATATCTGCACCTAATTCAGCTCCAACCCTCGCAGCGAGTTTGACGTTATTGACATCATATTCGTCTTTGATTTTCAGCCCGCGGGTGTACATCATCGTGACAAGGGGAATCTGCCATTCAAAACATCGCTCGCTGATTTGCCCTAATTGCTGCAGCATTTCTTTCTCGGTTTCTGCACCCAGATTTACGTGAACGCTCACAGCATCGGCACCAAGCTTAATTGCCTCTTCGACAGTGCAGACCAATTCCTTTGCGTTAGGATCCGGACTTAAAGATGTTCCGCCGGAAAGGTGAATAATTAGCCCAACATCCTTACCTGTGCCTCTATGTCCTGCGCGAACGATACCTTTGTGCATCAGAATTGCGTTGGCTCCGCCGGCAACGACATTACTGATTGTCGTCCGCATATCAGCCAGACCTTTAATAGGCCCGACTGTAACGCCGTGATCCATTGGAATAATGACTGCCCTGTGCGAGTCGCGGTCGATTATTCTTTCGAGTCTTATCTTCTTGCCTATCATTGTCAAATCTCCA
>CAZMWN010000343.1:0-3021 GCA_964569935.1 uncultured Pirellulales bacterium | reverse complement strand
AGTGTTTTTTGTCGTTAAGTGTCGTCCACGCCGTCATTGAAACAGAGTCCTTGCCGACCGGTATTCTTAATCCAAGGTCTCTACACAGATCCGTAGTTGCCTGTACTGCATTATAAAGACGTGCATCCTCGCCCGGTTGTTTGCACGGCCATTGCCACGTAGCAGAAAAATTAATCGAGGAAAAATCTTCAATCGGCGCCCACACAAGATTAGTGAGGGATTCTCCGAGACTCATCCTTCCACCGGCCTCTGTTTTGATAAGACCTTTAATCGGTTGTTCCCCTATCGCCGTCGCTATTCCTGTAGTGTCAATTAAACTTCTTGCGCTTACAGCGCAATCCGCCAGTGTAAGCTGCAACGGCCCAACAGTCTGCTGCTGCACGCTAAGGCCGCCAACGGAACGGTCAACCTTATGAGTTAAAAAGTTTTTTGAACCGACTTTAAGCAAACGAAGCACTCGTTCAAGTGCACCCATAATGCCCAAACCTTTAGGCAGTTTCAAAGAACTGAGCTGATTAGTCAAGCTTTCACATTCGATTGTCATTTCAGGCAGGTTCGCCAGGAGAAACTCCATATCCAGGTCAATAGGAATCCGCTGCTCTCTTGGTGCAACTCCAGAAGCATCTTTATCAGTAAGGACTAATTTACCGTCCGCCGTGACCTTGCCGACTACATACATCGGACACCGGTTCCTTTTACATATCTGATCGAGAATTTCCAGGGACCGGCTCTTGATTACCATGACCATGCTTTCCTGTGATTCGTTACACCAGAAAACAAGTACACTCATGGTTCTATCACCACAAGGGATATTTCGCAGCTCGTATTTCGCACCGTGCGGGTGTACAATCTCAGGCAACGCCACACATTCACCACCGGCCCCAAGGTCTGTAATGCTGACAATCGGGGACTTATTATCAAGCTCGGCACAGGCCCGAATTACAGATTCGTTACGGTTCTCCATCTCAGGATTTGCACGCTGGACCGAATCAAAGTCAAGGTCCGCCTTCTGACCTCCGGCATCTTTACTTGAGCCGGAACCCCCGCCCAGACCGATCGGATACCTGTCACCACCAATCTGTACAATTAAATATCCCTTGTGAAGTTCCTTTTTGAGGGCATGAATATCATTAATGATACCCCAGTTCCCTGCCACCATACAGGTTTTTCTCCAGCCGTAATGCTCACTGCCGGTTCCCAGTTCGAACGACGTGCAGGAACCTGTTGTAAGGGGAACACCGAACTTGTTTCCGTAATCACTGGCTCCATTTGAAGCCTCTATAATAATCTCAAGAGGCGTCTGGAAACGCGAGGGGTGCGGAGCATATTCTTTTTCCCAGGGCAAATCATAGCCGCTGATAAGAAGATTGGCCACATTATAAATCGCCAGTGCTCCTAATACAGTCCCTCCCCGGCCAACGCCTTGTATGTCACGAATATTGCCACCCAATCCCGTACCGGCACCAGGATCGGCGCTGATAGTCGTTGGGTGGTTATGCGTTTCGGCCTTAAAAGTATCGCATATCATTCCGATACTTGTCGTGAAGATGGATGGCCTCACAGGATCCGAAGGTCGAATGATATTTACAGGCCTGTAGGATGTCACTGCCGCATTATCGTCATAAGCAACGACAACATTACCCGGATTTGCCTGAGTGGTTGACCTTATCATGTCAAACAGGCTTTTTTTCATCCGTTTGCCGTCAACAACAAAATTACCCTTAAAAAGGTGGTGCCGACAATGCTCGGAGTTGAGCTGGCCGAACATGAACAATTCGACATCGGTTGGATTACGACCCAGTCTGCTGTAATGCTCGAATACATATTGCATCATCTGCTTATCCAGAGCCAGACCCAGCTTTTTATTTGTATCATCGAGTATATCGATTCCGTTTTCGAGTAAAGGAATAAGCTGTACCGGCTCCGGTTTGGCATCCGGTTCAAAGCTCCTCGGCGGTTCGGGGTATGGTTGTTCCGTCATCCTGTCATGGATAAGCACATATATACTTTTAATCTGTTCCGGTGAAAGGTCGGAACCATTTTCCAGAGAAACTGAAAAACGCCGTGTCTGCTCAATTCTTCGAACAGAATCCAGTCCGCATGCAATGCAAATCGATACTGCGTTTGTGCTGTTTGGAGTAACTATTGCAAGCCTGGGGCCAACTTCCATCGCGTTGCTCTGAAAAACAGATTCCTCGCCGAACATTTCAGGCTCACATGTCTCTTTTAGGAGCCACTTGAGCTTCTCCAGCTCATCACTTCTCAAGACCCTGACCGAATCAACGATAAATCTTCTTTCAATTTTCACCTGCGTGATTTTTGGGGAAATTTTTCGCTGCAGGATTGCAAGCCAAAGCTGTTCCTCGGTCGCCCACAATTTCGAGCGGCGGAAAAACGATATAATCATGGTTACTACCTTTCTTCCAGGAGCTGTCTTTACAACCGGCAAAGAAAAACTGCTGTGGTCTTCGCCGTAAAAATATATTTATATCCAAGTCGGATGGAATTGCAAGAAACCAATATAATATGAGCCATTTCTTAGACTGATTATAGCTGTCAAATGTAATCCGGGATGAACCTACACTTTTTATTCTTTCTTGAGGGGTGTGGTCCACAGATAAACCTTGTGTTCAATGTAGCTATCTTTGGGAGTAATCTTTATAACCTTATCCGGTTTGATTCCCTTCATATCGAAATCGTGCGATACTATCCGTGAGCCCGGCTTGAGCTTCTCCAACTGCGGGATAAGCTTCACATTCAGACCCGGCAGCAGGTAGAGGGTGATTACATCCGCCTTGCTGAGGTCAAGAGTAAAAATGTCTTTTTGCTCAATTGTAACCAAATCACCTACATTGTTTGCATCAACATTTCCCCGTGATTCCTTCACTCGGTTTGGATCTATATCATAGCCGAAGGCCTTGCAGCCATACTTCTTGGCAGCGGTCACAACAATCCGCCCGTCTCCGCAGCCCAGGTCATAGAGTAAATCATCCTTTTTGACCTGAGCCATTTCCAACATCT
>CAZMWN010000342.1:0-3031 GCA_964569935.1 uncultured Pirellulales bacterium | reverse complement strand
TATTTAGCTTTCCTTATTTACATGTTCTGCGTACTTGTCAACAACGCTGTTTTCCCACAATTCCACTCCGGAAGCATAAGCACCTTTGGCAACCGCATGAGCTGCAGTGGGTGAGGTTAAAATAATAAAAACAGCACAAATAATCGCTTTAGCGGCCATAGCTCCGTAACCACTGGCTAAGGCGACGCCAATTAAAAGCATAATGGTACCAAGGGTGACACATTTTGTTGCGGCCTGAAGGCGGTTATAAACATCAGGAAAACGAACCAATCCGATACAACCAAATATGTCAAACAAAATACCTATTGATATTAATATGTATCCAATAATTTCATTCATCGAAACTTCGTCCTTCCAAAAATTTCGCCAAAGCTATTGTTCCTATAAAGCTCAGTAATGCCCAGGCAAGAGCGACATTGAGATAAAAATCCTTTTTCGTGTACAGCCCAAGCACGGCACAACAACCAACCACGACGATACCTAATATATCAATAGCTACAGTTCGATCCGGGGCGCTCGGGCCAAGACCTATCCGATACAGGCATAGAAAACAACAAATAAACAGGCCAAAGTAAAATATGTAAAATAACGACTCCATGATAACCTCTTTTTATTCGAAAATCTTTTTTATAAACCACTCGAACCTTTGGGCGATGAATTGCGTCGCCTGCTCGATATCATCGGATTTAACATTAATCCAGTGAACGAACAAAAAGCCATCCTCAGTGAGATCTACAGTCAAGGTCCCCGGCGTAAGAGTGATGGAATTAGCTAAGGCAGTAATTCCGGAATCCGTTTTCAGATTTGTTTTTATTTTTACGATTCCCGGCTTTATCGGCATCTTCGGATGCAGGGCACGATAAACAACATCAAAATTGGCTATCGTGACATAATAAAAGAATACAGGCACATAAACTAAAAACCAAAATATCCGTACGGGTGAAACAAATATATGATGCTCCTTAGGCAGTATTTCATGGAAAATAAGCGCGACCACAGCAGATGATATCAGCCCTGCAACCACCACCTGAACATCAACTGCTCCTTCAACAAACGGCCAAGTTAGCAAGACCCACACAATAAAAGCCAAAACAAAATAAATAAGTCGTCTCATTCGATCACACCCTTACTATTTCATCCCAATTACATCAGCTGAATATTGAAGCCCGTTGGTTAAAACATCAACAGCCGGTTGTAAAATATTTTGTAAAAGGATTTTATTTAAACCGGGCACCAACACAATTAATCCAATCAAAACACACAAACATGCTAAAACTACCATCGCCACAACCATAGAGCCTTTGTTTTCCTTAGCTTGCTGCAGATTCTCCGGCAGCTCTCCAAGAAAAACATATCGCTGAACCTTCAAATACATAATCAGAGTACATAAACTCACAAATACAATTATTGCTGCAATCCAGTATAAACCAGCCAGTACTGCCGCCAACACAAGAATGAGTTTACTCCAGAAACCGCTAAATGGTGGGATACCGACAATCGAAGCAGATGCCACTGTACAGGTTGCGCGAGTATAAGGCAACCTTTCCGCCAGCCCACCCATTTGTTTGAGCTGCCTTGTTCCTGTCGCCATTTCCACCGAACCGCTGGTCAAGAATAACAATGATTTATACACGGCATGATTGAACAAGTGGAACAATCCACCAAGGAGGGCTAAATAAATCCAGAATGGATTGGCTTGTCTGGCAATCAAAACTGCTCCAAGACCGATACCTAAGATGACGTAACCAATCTGGCTGATACTTGAATATGCCATGAGCCTCTTGATATCCCACTGTCCTATCGCTAAAAATGCTCCGGTAACCATACTTAAAAGACCAAGCCCGACTAAGAGCCAGCCGATTGATACGGAAACACCGAAGACATTGAAAACCATGCGAGTCAGGGCATATACGCCAAGGGTTTTTATTATAAGACCGGAGAGCATTGCAGAAATCGGAGCGGGAGCCGAGGAGTGAGCATCCGGAAGCCATGCATGAAAGGGTACAATAGCAGTCTTCAAACCGAAACCGACAATGAATAAAGCCAGGGCGAAACTAAGACCGGCATTTGTCCCTACTTCCTGGATGGCTTTTGAAATATAGGCCATATTAAGTGTACCGGTATTACCGTAAACAAGGGCGACTCCAAAAAGTATAAATACTGAACCAATACTTCCGAGCACCATATATTTAAATGCCGCTTCAAGTTCCTCATGCTCGCAGCCGAAACCCACAAGTGCGTATGAAGCAAGCGATGCAATCTCCAGAAAAACGAAGAGATTGAAAATATCTCCGGATAACACAACGCCGTTCATTCCTGCAACCATAAGCAGAAACAGACTCAGGTATTTTGCTTTAGCGGTGTACCGTTCCATATATCTGGCGCTAAAGAGCATGGCAGCAGCAGAGACAACACCGATTACCAAAAGCATAAGCGAACTCAAGCCGTCAAGGACAAGATTGATTCCGAGCGGAATAGGCCATTTACCGACCTGGTAGATACCGGATCTCCCGGTAGCAACAACGATAATAGCTAATACAAGCAGCAAAATAGTAACCAAATTAGCTAATACCGTGGCAGCACCCTTGCCTTTCTTGCCGAAAAGCGGGAGTAAAAACGCCGTTATCAAAGGAATAACAACAAAAGCAGGCAAAAGTCCGCTCATCCTTTTAACCTCCTTATCTCGGTGATATCAAAGGTGCCATATTTTTCATAAGTTCTTATACAAATTGAAATCATAAGGGCCAACGAACCCAGACTAATCACAATTGAAGTGAGAACAAGGGCCTGAGGCAGTGGATCAACGGCACTACTCACAAAGCCGCTGATAAGTGTTGTTCCAGATTCCACAACGCTTCTATCAACTATAGGAGCAACACCACCCAATCGATATCCGAGCATAATCAGGAATAGATTGACCGCATATTCCATAACCACAATGCCTATGACGATTTTGACCATATTCTTCTTGACGACTGCACAATAAAGCCCAATCATAAACAATAAAAAGCACAACGCATAAAGCATCGTT
>CAZMWN010000341.1:0-3102 GCA_964569935.1 uncultured Pirellulales bacterium | reverse complement strand
CCTTATGCACTTTTACTCTTTACGATAGATTATTACAGTTTCCCCATTCATTAGCAATCTTTCTTATTTTTTTGGCCAGCCGCCGTCCTGAATAGCTTATTTCTCTTGCTCGTCTTTCGGCTGCTGGCTCTTGACCGTATATTTCTTATATGTGATTTTCTGACCTGCTCTCACTTCCAATGACAAAATCTTAAGACTTGGCAGATGGGGATGGAACTTTTGTAAGGGCAGACTAAGCTCTATCTTACTCTCCCACGGTTCCTTCTTTATGTACTCAACTTTCTCTGTGATAACCTCTTTGAAAAAATCGGAAGCGTCCGTTGGAATGCACAACTCATCACTCAGAGACTGGGCTATCACATCGCTCGAAACTGCTTGCGGAAAAACGATGTTATGTTCTTCATTATCCTCACCACGAGTAGTTATGGTAATATCCGAAAGCTCAACTGTAACCTCATCTGAAATCCCAATTCCATCACTCACGTTGATGTTCAGCGTGCGTTTCATGTCATTCTGATTTTCATCTTCACTCATCGATAATCTCCTTACTCTTTGCAGTAACATTCTAACAATTAAAAAACAAAATCATGCCGAATCCGGATACTATGAAAAACAAGCACAGTTATCACACAAACGCTTTGGTTGGTATTCCCTTAATCAGTATCGACCCCAGCGGTTTAGGTAGCCAGTATCAAATAGAAACTACTTGACTTCTCTCTTTGATTTGTCTGATTTTTTGTAAAAGTATTCTTGCTGCCTTTTTATCAAGTTGATCGGGATTTCGGCAGATAAGATCAAAACTATTACCAAGCCTCTCCCATTTCAATTTTTTGGACCTCATCGTTTTTTCCCTTCATTTTATTGGCCAGCCGCTACTTATATTATTGTTACGATAATTCTTCTCTATAGTAAATGCATAGGATCACAAAATCTAAAAAGCGTTATCAAGGGTCTTTGCACTTTTTAACCTTTCTATAGAAGTATATCGTGCATTTTGTAGTGCTTTGACAGTTCCCTTTGGTACAAGTTTGATTGATTCGATTTTTCTTGCTGGTTTCTCAAATCGTAAAATGTATTTATTAGAGTCTTTCCATTGCTCAATAGATCCAACTTCGGCAATATGTGTAATTGCTGAAACTGGTGCAACCTGATATGCAGCAATATATTTTATTTTAGGGATCATACTTGCATGAATCCTAATTGAATACCAACAGTTCTCTCCAATGAAGGTTTCCTCGAAGCCTTCTTTTCTTGCTGGAACAACAATGGCATTAATTTCTGATGGATCTATAGTCTTTATAGATGTCTTAGCCTGTTTCTTACTAGTTTCCAACGTATTAAAGACGTCACATAGAAATGGTTCAAATTGGTATATTCTTTCATTCTTAGAGTTACAATAACGTTGCAATGTTACTATCTCGACAGGGAACTTAAACCGTTTTATAAGAGCTGTTTCAAGTTCATCTGAAATTTCATCAATGACAACAAGAACGTTGAATTTATTATCACCATATATCATCGTTTCCAGCAGAAAATCTATATTTTCAAAATCATTTTCGTTGGAATAATCTACACATTTTCCAAGTGCTTCTTCGTCTTTTATTAGGGCATCTTTAACAAGTGCTTTTATTTTTTGCGGTGAGCTTTCAAACGACAGTGAAAACTCTAATATCTGGACAGCAACATGCTTCAAAGGCTCATGTTTTACTAATTCATTTTCAACAATATATAATTTTGGTTCTTTTGTACTCGAAAGGTCCATTAAGTAGCCGTCGGGCACATTACTTGTCTTACCTTTGGCACCTATTTTCTTTTTCAAATCGAGATAGATCCTAGATTCACCGAATAGAGCTTCGCGCACCTCCAATATCGCATCTTCAAGGTCTTTTTCCAATTCGAACGGCTCATTTTGATAAACTTGATTTGGTCCCCATAGCATAATATCATGTCCCTATAATAATTTTTCTATTTTATTGCCCAGACGCCGTGGGTAACGATTGTCTTGTAAATTAGCTTCATCAAGTTAACGGGCACGACCAGTATTTTCTATCGCTTTATTACCGCTATCATACCTGTAGCCGCTCCAATAATTCCTGTTAGGACCGCCAGCCATACAATAAATCCTTCACGCCTCTCGCGTTTCTCTTGGCGAATGAGCTTCTTGAGTTCCCAGATACCCTTATCCGTTAGTGCTCGCCCTCTTGCATAATGCAATTCTTTCCATAATTCTTTGTCTTTAGATTCTGGCATAGGAACCATTAATCTGTCAGCTATTTGACGGAAGCGATTTGTCTTTAGCGCATCTATTTTTTCAAATACTGGCCAAATTTCACTGCTTACCTCAGCACGCAACAATTCCAACTGTTCACCAGAAAGACCTTTTTTATTTTTCTCAAAGTTATTCTCAGTCTCATTGCATTCATTATATAACTTTCGCAAATTGCAGCGGTATTTTATTACTTCAAACATGGCTATACCCTCTTATTTAGTTTACAAGCAGCAAAGATCAATGACAATCGGCTAAAAACTAACAACTAATAAACTCATGCCAGAAATAGAATTGAAAAAATAGGTTGTTGTCCCAAGTTCTTTGAAAATTTCTTCAACTTCATTCATTTTGTTAGCGTGTTTTGGAATAAATGTCTATCAGATTTTGGACAATCTTATTGATTTTATATTTTTTTAAATCTGTCCTATCTGTAAGGTAATCATAATCGTTGTGGATTGTACGATTTACTGCTTTACGCATGGGCGTTACGTCTGACTTGAATGTCTCTATCCGGCTTTTGAGCCTAGGTGTAGTAAAATCGTTACGATTCTTATATAAATTTTCTATCAATTGTGCTAAGTTAAGCACGCGTGCTCTCTTCTGATCGTACCATAAATCTGGTTGGGAAGGGTACTTTTTACTAAGTATATGGGTAACGAGATTTTCTATTATTTTTCGGGATAACCAAAATGCCGCGTTGGGATAGTTTTTCTCATTGCACTCGTTAGCCTCAAATACTATTGGCTCATAATTGCTACTTGGGTAACTACCTTTAACATCAATCAAGAGTGGTTGTTTTTTTGTCGGGGTGTCACCACTTTTAGCCTTTTCAA
>CAZMWN010000340.1:0-3120 GCA_964569935.1 uncultured Pirellulales bacterium | reverse complement strand
CTTCCAGGGCCTGACGGATAATATTTTTCTCGGGCTCTGCCAGAGCCTCTTTGAGGCTTATCTGTTGATATGTTTTCTGAAGTCGGTTTTGTTCCTGTTTGATTGCATCCGGCAGGTCATCAGGTCCGATGAAACTGCTTTTGCCTAACAATGATGCCCGTTCTATGACCTTTTCCAGCTCACGAACATTTCCGGGCCAGGGGTGACGCTCCAAATGTTGCATAGCCTCATCGGTAATACCAAGCTTTTGTCTGTTGTTCTGTGCACAATAAATCCTTAAAAAATGTTCTGCCAACAGACGGATATCGCTGACTCTTTCACACAGGGGTGGCAATTCTATGGTTATCACATTTATCCGGTAGTATAAATCATCTCGGAATCTTCCCTGTCGGACTTCCTGTTCCAGGTTGCGATTTGAAGCAAGTATGATTCTCGTGTTAACGGTCTCTGTTTTGTTACTGCCGACCGGCTCGAACTGCTGGTTTTCTAAAACCCTAAGCAGCTTGGTCTGAAGTGCCGACGAAGCATTGGTAATTTCATCCAGGAAAATTGTCCCGCCGTCTGCGGCTAAAAATTTGCCTTCTTTGTTATTAACAGCACCTGTAAATGCCCCTTTTACGTGTCCGAAAAGCTCGCTCTCGAGCAGTGTCTCCGGAAGAGCTCCACAGCTTACCTCGATAAACGGCTCATTACGCCGGCTCGAACGATTGTGTATTGCTCTTGCCAGCAGACTTTTACCCGTGCCTGATGGCCCCGCCATTAGTATTGTAGCTCTGGTGTCGGCGATTGCTTCAATTAGGTCGAAAATCTTCGCCATTTTATAATCCTGGCTGATAATATTCTCCAGCCTGTATTTGCGTTCGAGTTGCAGCCGCAAACGTTCGTTTTCGCTCATAAGCGATTGTTGGTAAAAGGCTCTTTCGACCGCCAATCGCAATTCATCATCAATGATGGGTTTGGTCAGATATTCGTATGCGCCTTGTTTGATAGCTTTAACTGCGCTATCGATGGTGCCATAACCGGTTATTACAATAACTACTGTTTGTGGATGGTTTTTCTTTATAGTATCCAACAGGTCAAGGCCGTCACCATCAGGAAGGTTCACATCCGTTATGACCAGGTTATAGCGCTTTTCATCCAATTTCGCCAGAGCGCTCTTGATAGTTTCTGCACCGTCGGTCCGAAATCCTTCGAGCGACAAAAACTCGCATAGCGAGTCTGTTATGATTTTATCATCGTCGATTATAAGAATGTTCTTTTCGTTCATAAAATCTCCCAATGATTTTGTGCAGTACATATTAAGGATTAGTTGGCACCGGTAAATACAAAGTAAAAATACTGCCGCCTTTATGAGTATTCTGAGCAGTTATTGTGCCGTGATAGCTTTCAACTATATCCCTGCATATTGCCAGCCCAAGGCCGGTCCCTTTACCTTTTTCTTTTGTGGTAAAAAATGGCTCGAATATAACTTCAATGTTTTCGGGCGGTAATCCCGTACCTGTGTCACAAAACTCAACAACGATGGTGTTATCTTTTGCCAAAGAAGTTGAGATCCTTATTTGGCCGCCATGAGGCATTGCATCGAGGGCATTTTTAGTGAGATTACAAAATACCTGAAATAGATTTCCACTTCTGATTTTTGGTAAACCGGTATTATAGTTTCTTAATATCTGAACATTAAGAGCTTCTGCTTTTAAGCTCATCGTTTTGATGGCATCTTCGATAATCTGTTCTATTGGGATCAATTCTAATGGTGCATAAGTACTTCGTGAGAATTCCAACAGCTCTTTTACGATTTGAATCATTCTCATAAGTCCCTGGCGGCATTGGGTAAGATACTCTTTTGGCTTTTCGAGATTTTCCTGCTCTATAGCCCTTAATGTAAGATTTATGTATCGAAGTATTCCATCCAAAGGATTATTTAGTTCGTGGGCTACCTTGGAGGCAAGTTTCCCTACAGCAGCCAATCTTTCAGTGCTGGTCAGTTTGTTCTGAAAGTTGGCTTTTTCGGTAACGTCTTCGATTGTGATGATTCCTCCAAGATTTCCAGATGTATTGGTTTGCTGTAGAGCTGTGCAGGTGACTCTCAGGAGTTTGGTTTTACTATTCGAAGTATATTCGACTTCATCAAACCTGTAAGTTTTTCCTGTTGAAATCACTTCTTTGAGATTTTTAGTCCAACCCTGCCATATCTTATCATCCGTACCTTTTGCCAAGGATTTATCGATGTAAGTTCCTACATGTATCAACTCGGCCGCTTGAGGATTGGCCTCGACAATCTTCAAATCAGGATTAAAGACAATAATTCCAATCGGTAATGACCGGATGATTGAACTGGCAGATAGA
The DNA here is from genome assembly GCA_964569935.1 of uncultured Pirellulales bacterium. Classification (GTDB taxonomy): domain Bacteria; phylum Planctomycetota; class Phycisphaerae; order Sedimentisphaerales; family Anaerobacaceae; genus JAFGPS01. The sequence continues at coordinate 774 of CAZMWN010000340.1, read as the reverse complement.
TCAAAACCTGAAAATGTATTTCGAGTATGTCCCTTTGATATATCCGAAGTATTTGATTCGTTTTCTTGGTGTTCACTCATAGTTCTGATAATAAAGTCTCTGTTTTATATTGTCAAGCGTACACGTTGATAAATAACAACATGCCCGTTCCTTTTTTCGGACAGCAGGGGATGCTTGTTTAGATGGAATACATAACATTCTATAAAATAAGCAACTAAAGTGATATATTCTGGACAGAGTATAGTCTATAAGATGGTTAATTTGATGACTGTCGTTGATATTTGTCAACGCCACAGATGTTTAATCCTAAAGTTTGTCAAAGTTTATTTCATAAAATCCCCTAACTTTATGACAGATAAGGATTTGTAGAAGTTAAAATGGGGTATTAGTCCAGCATAAGTTTTGGAATAAGTTTTGCTCTTTACTTCATTATGATTCTATATGGATAATAGAAAGTTAAGGATTATGCATGGAGGCGTACAATGGATGGATCTGAAAGGCGAAAGTTTGAACGGTTGGGGGCGAAGTTCGACATATCGTGCATTCAAGTTGGTTCTCTAACGGAACAGCCTCAATCTGGTTATACTGTCAACCTTAGTCCCGGCGGCCTATATTTTAAGACTGCAACGGATATATACGGGCCAGGAGATTTATTAAAAGTGCAATTATCAATACCTCCGACTCCCGGGCTGCTTGAAATAGGAGGCAAAATAGCAAGTTTCGCCAGAGTCTTGAGAACCGTGAGGTTGCGACGTGAAGCCGCAATTGAATCAC
>CAZMWN010000339.1:0-3146 GCA_964569935.1 uncultured Pirellulales bacterium | reverse complement strand
ACAACTATAAACTACTTATTACACAGTTCCGGTGTCGGTGGAAAAGCTGCTCGGGAGATATTTGAAGTCCAATTGTCCGAAGAAGCCATGCAAGAAGCCATTATAATCGAATGGCTGGCGGAGGAATCCGACATGATGCCACTTGGAGCTTATGAAGAAAACATATCTCCAGAAAGAAATATGATAGCAGAAATGCCAGATTACGAACATGAAACAATGATGAAGATACAAGGGATGGAAGGTATGGAGAATCCATATCCAACAGCACGATCCGTGCCTGCTCGCAGCACAGGCAGAAGGATAATCGGAGAGCCTTTCAATGTCACTTACGAACAGACAATTCTATTAAGACTTGCAGTTAACCTTCATGAAACCGATATCGGCACGGCTGTCAAGCCGGCGGCGCAGGAATTCATGAATGCACTTATAAAGAACCTGGATGTGGCTTTGAGAGGCGCCTATGAAGAACACATGCAAAGACTCCAAAGCCGGCTCGAGCTTGCCCAGGAAGAAGCATCTAGAACCGAAGGCGAAGTACGCCAAATGCAGGAAAGACTTCGTAATATCGCCGGTTCGCGTATCCTCGATCGAGACAGAATTCTCGGCGAAATTATGGACAAACGCCGTCACCTTCAGGATACAAAAATGAATATGGAGTCTGACCGAGTTATTGTCGAAGAAATCACCAAAAGAATTGCCGAAACACGGACAAAACTGAAAGAACAAATCACCACAGATGATGTTATCAGGGAATTACAACAACTAATGGAAAGACAAATGCGACAAGTGGAGGAAGCAAAATTACAAGTCAAGAATGGAGTAATCAGTCCCAGCGATCTTGAAGAAACCGAGAGAAAACTTGCCAGAGCAAGAATAGAACTGGCACAACGACGAGATGAATTGAGCAAATCTTCAGGCGGAAATTTGATCGAATCTTTCAACAGAAAATTAGCCGAACACTCAATGCAAGCAGCTCAAAACCAGGTACAAATTGCCGGCCTGACCCGGCAGCTCGCTGAAGCGGAAGAATTGCTTAACAAGACCGATGATCACGAGTTACTAACTCTTAAAGCCGAAATCGTCAGACAAAATCTCCGGGAAGCACTTGTATGGCGAGACAGAATAAGCCGTAAAATCCGCCTAATCCAGCCACCTGCGGTTTCAGTCCTCGGTGGAGAGTAAATTGCTATTGAAAAAATCCGGCGCTCGCCTGACTCCTCCAGTGCGCGCCCAATAAAATCTCTATCAGATACGACTCTTGCATCACGTGATACGTACGACGAGATCAATGTTTGAAATGCCGTTTGCCGGTAAATACCATTGCGATTTTGTGTTTATCCGCAGCAGCAATTACTTCATCATCCTTTTTTGAGCCACCAGGCTGTACTATTGCAACGATGCCCGCTTTAGCGGCATTATCAACATTGTCTGGGAACGGGAAGAATGCATCCGAAGCCATCACGCTACCTTTTGATTCTTCGCCAGCATGCTTGTATGCAATCAGGCCGGACTCAACCCGGTTCATCTGCCCGGCTCCGACACCGATAACCTTTTTGTTCTTAACAAGCACAATCGTATTGCTCTTGGTGTGCTTGGCGGCAAGCCAGGCGATTCGTAAATTCTCAAGCTGCTCATTGGTGGGTCTTTCTTTAGTCGGATAAGTCAGCTTATCCGGCTCCCAACCAACCAAATTTCTTTTTTGCAGCAGCATCCCGCCCACAATACAGCGAACATCAAACTCATTACTGTTGATTGTGGCTCTGTCGATCGGCCCGGTCTCCACCAGACGTACCCTTCCACCCCAGGCCTTTAATGTCCGGATTATCTCAATGGCATCCTTATCAAATTCCGGTGCGATAATTACCTCGGCAAAAAATCCGCCGGCACCAAGCGCTTTACCAAATCGACTGTAGGATTCCATAATGGTCTGCGCCAATTCTACGTTCACCTTCCTGTTTAAGGCGATAATCCCGCCGAAGGCACTGACAACGTCACCTTCATAGGCCTTACGGTACGCCTGACATATGTCATCATCAATGGCACAGCCGCACGGATTGAGGTGCTTGACGACGACCGCTGCAGGCTCGGAAAATTCCTTAACCAGTTCAAAAGCCGCATTTGTATCCAATAGATTATTAAAACTGATAGCCGTGCCGCCCCCCAATAATTTGCCGCTGCTGACTGAAGTCTCACCACCGGAAGGCAACTTATAGAAAGCAGCGGTTTGATGAGGATTCTCGCCATAACGCAGTGACGCTTCTTTCTTCAGTGCAATTGATACTTGCTCGGGATATTCCACGCCTGCTCTGGAATTTAGATACCTGGAAATTGCTGCATCGTACGAAGCCGTCAGGCTAAAGGCAATCCTTGCAAAATCGCTGCGTAGTTCCTCACTCACAGCCCCGTTTTTTTTCTTCATCTCCTCAATGACTTTATCATACTGGTTGGGGTCCGTTACGACTGTTACAAACTTATGATTCTTCGCAGCGGAACGAAGCATACTCGGTCCACCGATATCTATATTTTCAATCGCCTCGGCCAACGTGCAATCCGCTTTTGCAATCGTCTGCTCGAAGGGATAAAGATTCACGCATACCAAATCAATCGGCTCAATATTATGCTGCATCATTGCCGCTGAATGTTCTTTTTTGTCACGAAGCCCTAACAAGGCACCGTGAATTTTTGGATGGAGAGTTTTGACCCTGCCGTCCATCATTTCCGGAAAGCCTGTAACCGACTCGATGCCGACAACATCCAATCCTTCGCTGCCGAGCTTTTTCGCTGTCCCACCGGTGCTGATAATCTTAACGCCCATCCCGTTGAGTTTTTTAGCAAAATCAACAACGCCGTTCTTATCGGAAACGCTTATCAATGCTGTCTTAATCTTAACATCCATTTGAACATTTTCTCCTTCCTGAATTTTGTTTTTATATATAACTATTTGCTATTCAAGAGGTTGCAAGCAGGCAATCCGTCCGGATTTATCAGCAATATAGATTTTAGAGTCAACCAAATTGGCTGCATGCCTTGATACTCCTGCAAAATTGACCGAAGATAATCTTTTCCTTTTGGCATTGTTCATAATTACTAATGTTCCATCTTTTGTTATAACAATATCTTTGTTTCTAACGTGAATATATGGATCC
>CAZMWN010000338.1:0-3152 GCA_964569935.1 uncultured Pirellulales bacterium | reverse complement strand
CTGAGATCGCCGTAGATAACGCGGTAAGTAGCTGAACCTTCCGGCCGATACCAGAAGACCACCTTGCTCGCGTCACCAAATTTTACACCGCCGCCTGTGTATTGATACTTGCCACTGGTTTCTAAAATCTGGAGGAACAGAATCCCTTTTCCAAAAGCCATACCAATCTGAGTTCCTTCTTCCTCAGAAACATTCATTTCCTTGAGTTTTTCGACCAATGCGGGCATCTGCTTCATAGTCGCCTCAGTTCCTATCTCCTCGGGGAAAACACCGTCTCCCAGAACTTTTGCCCATACTGACAGGCTTTCGACAAAATCCTCTTCTGTGGAGTTTCCAAGGTTGAATGGAGTCTCCTTCAGTGTATATCCCGCAGGCACTTTCATACTCACCAGCGATTCATCTATTGCAGGATCGAACTCGAAATTCTTCAAAATCACGAACATCTGTCCCAAAGAAAGCTCTATCCGTACCGGAAGTGCCGTTTCCGGGTCTGCCCATATCTTGATCGACTCATTGGGACCGAAGGCTTCGAATGCAATGGTTGTCTGCCCGTCGATTTCCTGTTTGCCCAGTTCCCGATAATTGTCCTTGAGATTTGTGATTGTCTGTCTGAGGAACTTTACATAACTTTGATTTCTATCGCCAAGTTCGCCCTGAATGTCGATATAGGATGCTGTCTTTCCTTCTTCGGTAAGGACGAGAATTTGCGAATTTTCCAAATCGATGATATGTGTCATACCCGGCAGACTCGAGATGGTCCTTCTGATATATTGACCCATAATGATGTCATGCATAACTGTACCTGTGGCTTCGTCACCGATAAAGAAATCATAAATCATCGTTTTAGCGTTGAGAATAGGTTTGACTACGTCGGCAAAGGTTATAGTACCACCAAATGGATTGAGGCCTATTAGCACAGCGATAATGATTACCGCCGCTACTGCTATTTTTACAAATGGACTTTTCATAATAATACTCCTTATCTCAAGAGCCTTCGAAGCTCTTGCTGCTGACTTTAACTGTACATTTTGTTCTCGTAAAATTTTATTCATTACATCGTTTTCGAAATCATCCCGGGCCAGTGCCTCGCCGTTCTTTACCAGACGCTCATGAAGATTTGTGAGCTGTTGTACTTCTGCCTGACAAGTGCGGCAGTTCTTCAGGTGTTCTGATACTGCCTGCTTTTGGGATTCATCCAAAAGGCCCTCGATGTACTCAACCAGATTTTCTTTACAATCTTTGCAGTTCATTTTTACACCTCATAAACTTCTGCCTTTTCCTGCTGCTGCAGCGACTGACGCAGCATGGCATAGGCCCTTGATAATGTTTTCGTTACCGTTCCAAGCGGCATATCAAGCTGCTCTGAAATTTGGTTACAGGAATGTTCGCCGTAATATCGCAGCAGAACAACGTTCCTGTACGTATCCGGCAGTTCGGCTATCGCCGCTTCGAGAGCATAATCCTGTGAGAGTTCCGCAGAGGGTGCTTCCTGCGAGTACGAGCGGACGATTTCTCGCTGACGATTGACTTTTTCTTTTCTCTGGAACTCCTTGGCCACGTGGTCTGCAATTCCAAGCAGCCAGGAAAAGAACGCATTCGGCCTTTTGAGTTTATTCATATTGAAATAAGCTCGCACAAGTGCTTCTTGAGCGGCTTCTTCCGCCCGGTCCTTATCGCCTAATTTGCCGGCAAGGTTGGCTAAAAGGACCGCCTGATAACGCCGCACAAGATGGCGGAAGTCATCCGGATGGCCATCCAAACAACGCTCAATATAATATTTGTCGGTTTCTGACATCTTGTCACCTCGAAATCTCAAAATTAGCCTCTCCGACCCCTGGGTAATGGCTGGTCTGTAAATTCCTCTGCATCGACATTTCGAACGATAATGTGCCGTTCGATAACTGAATTAGCCTTGTAAGGCGGCACGGGTAAAGTCACTTCGTTTACGACAAACTCAACCATAGTCGCCTTCATAACCCAGTTCGTCACAAGGTCTATGTAGATATCGCCCATGTAGTGAGAACTTCCATAAGCCAGTGTTGCCGCACGCGGGGTGGGGGCCAGTATCATCAGGAACGAGCTTTCTCCTGAATCATAGCCTACTAACGCGCATGTTGCTTCTGCCACTCTGCTGAGACCCTTGAATTCCAGCGTCACTTCTCCGTTTTTGAATGTGGAACCTTCGGCTATGTTGCTGCCTAAATTTACAGGCGCTTCGGAGAACGCCGAAAAGTGAACAATCTTCTGGCCGATACTTTTAAGGTCTCCAATGTCGTTACCCTCGTCTGTCCGCGCGACAAAAATATTGCAGAGGCCATGAAAATCAATGAACGCATTATATACGTGATACGCTGTACCCGAAGGTATCAAATTGCCATCCGAATCCATGAGATTTTCAAACGGAGCATGGTCGATTCCCAGCGTTTGTCCTTTCTCATCGACACCAGTGGGAGGAATCTTGAAAATATAAGACCAGTTTCTCAACGCAGGTATCTCAACTTCCGTTTCATCGGCGAGTTGAACTGTGAACTTCGCACAAGTGTATTGGTCCCCGTCTGTGCCGGCTATGGTCGCGGGTACGCACTTCAAGCTAAGCCTGAAAACATCTATGCCGGCACGTGTGCCGTCGAGGGTATAATAAAGCATCTTCGATTCCATCAGGTAGTATTGTGTCTGCTGCGAACGTTCGCCTCCCAGTTCAAAGGTTTGTTGCAAAATCGCATCATCCGGGACAGCCGATTCGGCCATTAGTACGGACGTTATACTGCAGACCACAAAAAAGCTCAATAATGTAAATATCTTACCATGTTTCATAACTCATAACTCCATAAAGTTCTTCGATTCTATGCACCTCGAATGGTCTCTTAGGACCTTTGCTCTCACTATATAGTGATGGATTGGCCGAATTTGCGACAGGAAAATAATAAAATTGGCTTTGTATTGGCTTTGTATTGGCTTTGTATTGGGTTTGTATTGGGTTTGAATTGGCTTTGTTTTTGTGCCGGTAAAATGCCGGTTTTTTGCCATATTCCTTTTTATTATCTAAGCTTACATTCATTTGGACATTTTGGAAATTGGCTTTGTTTTGCAAAAAAAGGGCCGATTTGTAGAGAACTCTCTACATTTGTCGAACAATTTGGGTATATGCGTTG
>CAZMWN010000337.1:0-3160 GCA_964569935.1 uncultured Pirellulales bacterium | reverse complement strand
CGGTTACGCGATGGACCAGAACTCTGGGAACCCTGATCAGCGCAGGTGTGCCTATCCTCGACGCCATCAATGTTACGCGTGAGACAGCAGGAAATGAAGTTTTCGCCAAAATGCTCGGCAACGTTCACAATTCCATCAGGCAGGGTGACACCTTTGCCGGTCCACTAAAGCAGTCTAAAACCGTTGACTCAATCGTCTGCAACATGGTTGCCGTGGGTGAGGAAACAGGTGACCTGGATAAGATGCTCATGAAAGTAGCCGAAAATTTCGATGAGCAGGTGGACGTGCTGGTAGGCTCGCTGATGTCCATGCTTGAGCCGATTATGATTGTTGTCCTCGGTACGATGGTTATGACTATCGTCCTGGCAATATTCGCCCCCATGATACAGATTATTACGAACTTAAGTGCTGCAGCTTAAAACTAAACAGATAAATGAAATATCTAATTGAAAAGTAAAGATTAAGGAGTAAGAAAAATGAAATCAATCACAGCGAAATCCAATAGAAAAGCGGCATTTACCATAGTCGAGCTTCTGACCGTTATGAGTATCATCGTCATTCTCATCGGCCTGCTCGTGCCGGCACTGAACCAGGTCAGAAAGTTCGCCCGCGAAGTCAGGCAACAGGCACAGTTCAATAGTATCAACGTTGCAATAGAACTTTTTAACAGTGAGTTCGACAGCCTCCCGGACTCAGGTGCGAAAGACCAGGATGGCACATTATATTGTGGTGCTATGAAGCTCGCCGAAGCCATGGTAGGTCAGGATTTGATGGGTTTCCATCCGGATTCCGTTTTTATGAGCAACGGGATGGATCTCAACGGTGAAAAGCAATTATATTATGTTGAAGGAACTAATCAGATCGCTGATACAAGCGCCAGGAAAGGCCCGTACCTACCTATTGAAAATGCAAACGCTTATCGACTTCAAGATATCTATGGAGAAACAGGTACGGGACCTTTCGAGCCCGGCCATTTCGTCTTATGTGATGTTTTCGGGCGAGTGACTCACAGGGGCACCGGCAAAAGAATCGGTATGCCCATACTTTACTACAAAGCAAACACCGCAAACACCATGCACGATGATGCGAATCCAGAGAATCCTGATAATATCTATGATTACCACGACAACCAGGATTTGCTGATGCTCGGCAAACCGTGGGATCCGCCGATCGATGGGGGAGTACCACACAAACTTGCAAGAGAGGAAGGTCGGCCAGCAGGTGAAAGATTCTACATGAACACCTTGAACGAGCAGGTAACAACCAGGCCCAGACCATATCGTGCAGATACTTATATTCTGATTTCGGCCGGCAATGACGGCGAGTATGGCACAGCCGATGATATATGCAATTTCGACTGGAAATACCGGGAGCTTCAATAGAACTAATCAACCTTCTAAGAAGATATAGATATAAACAACAATGTAGCAGGAGTGATTGAAAATGTAGCATTATTGAATAGTCGTTTCTAATATTAACCTGGGGGAGCAGGAGAAAATGATGATTAGAAACATGATACTTATTGGAGTAATAATGGCTATGTTGTTTGCCACCAATCCGACACAGGCCTTCATCTGCGAGATTATCAACGGGAGTTTTGAAGCTGACGGCCGAATAAATGACATCACAAGGCAAGACCCAAACGGCTGGACTGTGAATATACCAACAGGCAAATTTTCCGCAAAGACAGATACATCGTGGTCACCCGATGGAAACTATAGCTTGTTTATTTCTTCACAGTGGTATACACCCTTTGTCGCAGGAGATATGGCAACAGTTTCACAGCAGGTCTATCTGACAGATGTCAACGAGATTAAATTCGATTTAAAAATGGATACATACACCGGATTTGGGTGGGATGTTAATGATGCAACCGCAGTTGTGATGATAGATGACGAGGTGGTTTGGGAACCGAACAATACAGACCCAGATCTCGGAGACGTGTACCTTGACGAGAGTTTTAAGATTGATAGTAAATACAAAGACGACAATCCGCACACATTGTCATTTGGGCTAAGAATAAATGTGGATACTGCAGATGGTTTTTACGAATTCTACCGCTCATGGTGGGACTCGATAGAATGCACTCATATTATATGTGATGGTCACGGTCTGCTGGATGGAGATTTCAACCAGGACTGTTACGTCGATATATACGACTTACAATTAGCTGCAGATGTATGGCTCGCCGAGGTGCCTGCTTCCGATATTTACAACTTATATAAAGGCGATGACATAGATAATAACGGCATTGTGAACTTTCTGGATTTTTCAATCCTTGCCGGTAACTGGCTTCTGAGCAGCTATCCGGAATAACAACAAAAGTAAATAAAATTAAGATAAAAGGGATTCAAAGTGAACTGTAAAAGAACAGGACTCACACTTGTGGAATTGTTGGTGGTGCTGGCAATAATAGCATTATTAGTTGGGATACTTATACCGGCGCTGACTATAGTACAACAGACCGCAAGGGAGACAAAGCAAAAGGCTCAGATAAGTCATATTGAACTGGCTTTGACGGCATTCAAGAACGATTATGGCGATTATCCACCGTCGGATTTATCTCCCGGTTTTACAAACTACCGTGGTGCCCAAAAGCTTGCCGAAGCGATTTTAGGCTGGGATTTGTTAGGATTTCATCCGAATTCAGCCTGGAGAGCGGATGGCCTTGATGTAGATGGGGGGGCCGGGACATACGATCCAGCTCAAACAAGAGATATTAACGGTGATGGAATTCCGGACACTTTCGACGAGAGAAAAGGTCCTTATCTGGATTCTCAAGCGGCCGACGCTTTCAGATTAGGTAATATCTCGGTCAACAAGCCCGGCCTGTACAACAATACCAATCCTTTGGCTCCGGATACTTATGTTATCTGTGATGTATTCGGTGATCAGAGAATAAAATTAATAAACGGCAAAACCGTCTCCGCCGGCGCGCCGATTCTTTATTACAGAGCAAATACCTCTGAGAATACGATAGATGGCAGATACAATCCCCTCGACAACGATGACATTGTTCAGATAAAGGAACGGGCGGATGACAGAGGAGACGACAGGCATCCACTGGGCATATCGGGCGGCAATTACGAAATTTTCTATAATTTAATTAGAGATCCGAAAATCGACGCAAGAGACTGGCCATATCGGCCTGATTCATACA
>CAZMWN010000336.1:0-3180 GCA_964569935.1 uncultured Pirellulales bacterium | reverse complement strand
AGGCATGGCTGGACCGATAAAAAATGGCATAGCAGATTTTTTCTCGTTTTTATACCTGTGTGGTTCAGCCGGGTTACATATATGTCGATAAAATATTGAACCAGAGTAGATTAGGCAAGATTATGACATGGGGCAAGTATTGCTGATGTTGTAATCTGCTTTTAATTGCAATATGATGAAATACATGTAAAGAGAGTATATCCAACGGCGCTGTCAAAAGGAGAATTATAATGATGTTTACACGGGTAACAAAGGTAGGAATTTTATCACTTATAATGTTTGGCCTTACAGGCTGTTTTTCTTCCAATCCGGAAAATATACAAGCATTTTTAATGCCGTATATGGTAGATACGACCAGCGACACTTATATTTTACAGCCGCCGGATAAGGTTGTTGTATATTGTATGAAGGTGCCGGAAATTCACGAGCAGCTGCAGCAGATTCGTCCGGATGGCAAAATAAGCTTTGAAGGTGTGGGCGAATTAGAAGCAGCAGGGAAATCTCCCGAACAACTTGCAATTGACCTGCGAGTGAAAGTTTTAGACCGTTACAAAGCGGATCTTGTTGACGAAAAGTCTATCGACCTTCGAGTTGCTGCATTCCAAAGCAAAGTTTATTATGTATTGGGACAAGTTTATGAACCCGGCCCGCGGATTTACACAGGACGTGATACAGTGTTGACTGCTTTGGCTCTCGCACGACCCAATCCAATGGCCTGGAAGGAACGTATCCAGATTATAAGACCATCATACGATGAAAATGTTGAGGCTAAGGTATTTGAATTAAACTTTGACCGTATGATAGCGCATGGTGATACCAGAATGAATGTTCTGTTACAGGAAGGTGACGTGATTTATGTGCCGCCTACTGTTTTGGGATGGATAGCTTTGAGGATAGAAGAGGTAATACGGCCGATTGCACGTGCTTTTAGCGGAGTCTATACCGTCAGGCGTGGTCTTGACAACGAACGCTATTATTAATAAACATTTTCCTGATACGCATTGTATATTCTGGGAGGATAAGGTGATTAATATTGCGTGGTGCTATAAACATGGCCGGACGTAGAAAGCTTACATCAATTCATTTTGCCAGCACAGCGTGGTTCATTTTATGTGTTGGTTATGTTGGAGTTTTGGCACTGCGACAGGCCGGTGTTAAATGGTGGATTTTATTTTCCCTCTCCGGGCACGGTGTATTAATAGCGTTAATGTTAATTAGTTTGTACCTGTTCGCAATTTTCAGGGGGATTAGTAGCAGCCAGAAAGTCAAAGTAGAGCATCCGCTCACTAACACAACACAATACGCATTTTTCTATGTTGCGACTCCATTTTTAGGTGCCTTTGCAAGCTGTCTTGGAATGATAGGTGTGGAGACATTCAACCGGTTTTTATTGGGTATTACCCTGGGAACTCTGGGTACAACATTTCTGGTCTGGGTTATTATCGATCCTGCTATTGGATTGCTGGAAATGTTGTTGCCGGCAAGCCGAGAGCATCGTGCCGAACGGCTGGCCCAGGCAAGAGATGAAAAAGAAAGGAAACAGAGGGACAACCAACGTTTATTAACCGAGATCTCGGCAATGGAAGAATCGAACCGGACCCGCTGGCAGAAACAGTTGAAACCACAAGCTGAACAACTTGCTGAATTATTGGCAACCGGTGGAGTCGATTTCGGACAGGCAGAACGTCGAGCAGTTGGAATTGGAGCCAGTGCCTGGCATATTGGGGGACTGGGTTGCATGCGAGAGCTTCGCGATATGGCGATAGATATATGCAGAGAGAGGTACGATAAAAGAGATATTGTCGATTACATTTCTTTCTGGTGGGACGGCATAGGAAGCTGGCGAAGTCCCTCCCTCGGTTAGACTGAAAAAACTTCTCCGCCGGGCAAGGGCAGGAATCCTGCCTCACGATTCATGTTTTTCATTTTTTAACAGCACACTCACACACATATAAAGTGTGCCCTCTTACTCACTCAATCGCTTTTATAGTGTGCGTCTTCTGCGCAACCATCCCACAAGTCCGGCACCAATACCACCAAGCAAAATAGCACTCGGTGCAGGAATGTGTACGGCAGTAAGAGTGATATTTCCAGTTGAGCTCCAGGAACCCAGAACGCCCGGTTGATTGATTTGGTACCCTACAAGATCCGTTAATTTACCTAATCCCTCCCAGATCTCAACTGTATTTGGCAAGCCTTCACCTGCCCCATCAAATGTCCTGTAGGTTGTAGGTGGAGTTATGCGCAAAAAAGCGGAGAAAGCATCATTACCATCGATACTTGGATTCTCAAGGTCTCCGCCTAATACAGTCTGTATATTCCCTGAAGTATCAGTATAATAAAGTGCCCATTCAAGAAGTTCTCCTGTTGCTCCATCCTTATAGAAAGAAGCGGGGATGTTTCCTGTAGAGTCAATCATGATATGATAGTATGGATAGTCTGCGAAGTTATAGTTGGCCCAATCGTACGAGCCGGAGCCGGGATTATAGTGATTAAAATCCCATTCGGGATTTGTTGGTGGACCTTCATCCTCTCCTAACAGAGATATCTGGAATCCTGTGTTGACATTCCAGGCAAATGTAGAGACAAAGTTTCCACCTGTTGTAGTAAGACTTCCGGGATCAAGTATAATGTTACTCGAAGGCCTGTCTAAGTCAGCTTGAGCAGTACCAATTACTGCTAATATAACTACTATTGAAATGTTGATTAACCGTTTCATATTTTATAGCCTCCTCCAGTTACTCCTTGTCCGTCTTTTTTTCAAAGCACTTTTTATGCTTTATCCAAACGTTATCATTCAGATTAACAGGTTTAAGCATTATTGCTTTAGACGTGTTTTCTGTTCTCCTCCTCCAGGATTATAGAGCTTCTTGGTTAACTCTCATTAATTGCCGGTTTTGTCTGGAGGTTCTTCACGGCTCTTTCCAGCAAAATTTAGGATAGACACTCCTCCATCTGGTTATTTTCCTCTCTTAAATATTCTATTTAGACGAGAAATACCAGCAAAGATGCCTCTTTTACATCCTGCTTTAAATAAATAATACTCCTGTCATCATGTGATTATATAATGACTAAGGCTTATTGCTTATTATTTTCGTTTCAAATTTTTCTTACAATGCCCGTCTTCTGCGAAGCCAGCCAACAAGGCCCACACCAAGACCACCAAGCAGGATAGCACCG
>CAZMWN010000335.1:0-3187 GCA_964569935.1 uncultured Pirellulales bacterium | reverse complement strand
GAGACCGATAAGGCGACACTGGAGATGGAATCGCCTGCTGCAGGTTTCGTTAAGCATATTCTTGTAAAAGTGGATGAGACATTGCCGGTGGGTGAACCGCTTTTGGTTCTTGGGGATAAAGACGAAGATGTGTCTAAAAGCTTTGTCGATTCACTCAAAGGTGGGGCCGCTGCACCGTCTCAGGAAGCAGCACCGGCCGCCCAGCAAACCGTTACAACCGAACCGGCCAAAGCCGAGCCGGAGCCTACTAAACCGGCAGGTAAAATAATGGCTTCACCGCGGGCAAAGAAATTAGCTGCGGATCTCGGTGTGAACCTGGCGGCAATTACAGGTACCGGGCCTGCAGGAAAAATTACTGAACAGGATGTCAAAACTGCTGCAGAATCCAAACCCGCTGCGGCGGCACCGACAATATCTGAAGCAGAGGTCAAACTCGGACAGACTATACCGCTGAATAAACTGCAGAAAATCACCGCAGAGAAAATGTTAAAATCAAAACGCGAAATTCCGTGTTTCTATCTAACGGTTAAGGCCGATGTCACGAAGCTGGTTGAGCAGCGAACCAATATGAACCAGGACGGCGACATTAAAATATCCTACAACGATTTTATCATCAAAACTGTTGCCACAGGTCTTGAAAAATATCCGATTATGACGGGCCAGTTGGAAGGTGAGACAATAAAGTTGGCCGATACAATTAATATAGGCCTTGCGATTTCCGTGCCGGATGGTCTTGTAGCGCCGATTCTCAAGGATGTAAACAAAAAGGACATCAAACAAATTGCGAGTGACAGTCAAGCCCTGATTGAAAAGGCGCGCAGCAATAAATTAGCTCCGACAGATTTGGAAGGTGGTTGTATTACCGTAAGTAACCTTGGTGCTTTTGGCATAGACAACTTTATTCCGATTGTGGTACCCGGCCAGTGCAGTATATTAGGCGTTGGGCAGATAACTGACACCTGTGTTCCTGATAACGGAGATATCCTTGTGCTAAAGTTGATGAATATGACGTTGTCCGTAGATCACAAGGTAGCCAACGGTGCGTACGCGGCACGGTTTCTTGATTTTGTACGAAAGTTATTGGAGAATGCCGGCTTTTAGTTTAAAAGCGGATAAGTAAACACTCATATCTTTTCATATGTGAATGAGATAAAGCATGAACGCATCCATTCGGAAAGGGAGCTTTCGAGATGGCCAGTAAAATTGAAGCTGTTCGTTTGACAAATATAAGAAAAGCCACGCCTAAGGTGCCGGTTATCGGTATTTTTGCCACGAGCGATCCACGTATTGACAGTGACAGCCGGAACCGCTGTCGGAATATTGTGAAAATGGCTGCCGATACCATAAGCGGAGCGGTGGTTCTGCCGGATAAAACACTGGTGCCGGTGGTTTATTCAACTGTGTTGGTAGATGGCGAAGCGCAGGCCGATATAGTAGCTCAGCAATTTCGCAAGGCCGGTGTTGATATTATCGTATTGGTACCGGATACCTGGGCGTTTCCACAACTAACTGCTATATCGCTGCTCCAGCAGTTTCCTTCGGATACACCGATAAATATTACCTGTGGCAACAGCGGCCCCAAGCCAGGCGTCGTATATGCCCATGCTCTGAGCGGTGCTATCAGCCAGTACGGCCGAATGGTTGCTCTTAATGTCGGGACATGGCCGGATATAGGTATGAATCCCAAGATGACCGAACAGACGGCGAAGAATCTGGTAGACTGGTGCTATGCTGCAGTGACGCAGGTAGCACTGCGCGGACGCAGGGTCGTAGTCTTAGGACACGATTCCATGGGGATGGAAACAGCTTTGGCTCACATTATTCCAACAAGAAATATTTTCGGTCTGGAGATAACACGCCTCGATATGAAACTCTTAGCTGATATGCTGAACAAAAAGGCATATGACGAAAAAGAGCTCAAGCAATTGCGAGGTTGGATTAACAGGCACATTGGCAAGCGGCTGGAGCTTCGTGATGAAGCGGACAGCGAACGATTTAATCAGTCCTTGGAGATGTACCTGATTGTTCGTGACATTATGGCGGATTTGAATGCGGTCGGTGGAGGATTTATGAGCCAGTTGGAATGGGGCTCCGACCTGCGAGGTATTCCGCTGCCGGTGGCCGATGTCATGGAGAGTCTGTTCAATTCGACGCTCGACCATAACGGACGAAAAGCTCCTCTACCTTATGCCACCGAAGCTGATGTACAGGGACTTTTAACGATGCTCTTTATGACGTATCTCTCCGGTGGAAATCCGCCTTTGTTTATGGACTTTAGAAAAGTATGGGAAGCATGGGAAATCAGAGAGTTGGCTGAAAAGATCGGTGTGAAAAAACTGGACAAGAAAGCGGACTGGTATAACAAAGGTCTCGTGGACGGTGACAATTCCGGCAGTGCCGCATTCGACTGGGCGGCGGAACCGGGAGCATCGATTAAAAAAATTATGAACGGTGTTGGGATGCCTCTGGTGGACGAATTCTACTTTCCCGGCGGCGGCAATTCAGTGACATTTATGACACCGGGTGGAATCGAAGGTATCGCCGGTCGAATGGCATACAGTAGCGTCACCGGATTGTTTAGTATGATCTGGGACCAGGCACATACAACGCAAGTGCCCGAGGAACTCGGCCAGGCGATGTGCAATTTGACAACGCCTACCTGGCCGCATACGTTTGTTGTACCCAAGTACGCAAGTATGACCGAATATAAGCAATATCCACCGGCGAACCATTTCCACATGACCTGGGATTTGTCGGTTGCCCGATTGCAGCACTGGATGGATTTGACCGGGGTTTTAAGCGTTGCACCATGGGCGGCTCGTCCAAAATTCATTGAAGGAGTTGACAGGCCTGAGCCGTTGGTCCATTTGATTAATGGCGGTGCCGATGCCTTCAAGCTATTAAAAATCCGTGGTTAAGCTTCAAAAAGACCTTTTTAACACTCATAGTCCAATCCAACGGCAGAATCGTTGTCGAAAGAGTCTATCTGGTATGAATGAATTGATTGCAAAAACTACATTTGTTATAATCTATCCTAATCAAAATTTAAATATGATCCATGGGAGACGTTATAATGGACAGACGATTGGGGGCTACAGATATTAGGGTATTTATCGGGGTGCTTATTGGTCTTGTTGTTGTCGTTGCTATTATTGCTGTCGCCGTTGTTGCCCTGGCCGTTCTCCGT
>CAZMWN010000334.1:0-3199 GCA_964569935.1 uncultured Pirellulales bacterium | reverse complement strand
AAGTTTCTACTATTTATTCATCAGAAGCCGCTTCCTGCAATTTTTTTAGTTGTTTACGATGGGCTATCCTGGCGGCTGCACCCAAACGGTTTACAATAGTCATTCCTTCGATGTGGTCGTATTCATGCTGGAGTGCCCTGGCATAAAGTCCTTCACCTTCCTCGGTGAATTCTTTCCCATCAAGGTCGGTCGCGGTGACTCTTGCCTCTTTATATCTTCGAATCTTAGTGTAAATACCCGGCACCGAGAGACAGCCTTCCTCTATCGTGTTAAGCTCACCTGACGGCGTAACGGTCGGATTAATAAATACCTTAACATTTTCCCTGCTGCCATCGAGCGATATAATAAAGAGCCTCAGTGAAACTCCCGCTTGTGGTGCGGCAAGACCAACGCCCCTGTTCTGATGCATAATCTCATACATTTTTTCCACAAACTTCCGGATATTATCATTAATCTCTTCGACCGGCTTGGCCGTCTTGCCGAGAACTTCAGCCGGATAATGCGTGATTCGACATTTGTTAATATCTACCATTTTTCCATTTCCCGCATATATTTTTCACTTTTATTAATCAAACTCATCGCCTTCAAATGTGCTTCCGAGATAAGATTTTATTACGGTTTCGTTGCGAATGATTTCAGCCGGAGGGCCGGCCCCAATCACTCTGCCGTGATCCATAATATACGCTTTATCTACTACTTCAAGAGTTCGTTCAACATTATGGTCGGTAATTAATATGCTTACACCTGAATCAACGAGCCTATGAATCTCCCGCTGTAAGTCCTCAACAGCAATCGGGTCAACACCGCTAAACGGCTCATCCAATAAAATCAGTGAAGGTCTTGTAACCATAGCACGCGCGATTTCAAGTTTTCTACGCTCGCCGCCGGACAGGAACCTTCCCTGGCTCCCGGCGACTTCGGTGAGTCCGAAGCGCTCGATAAGAGCATCCACTATTTTTTTTCGCTCGCCTCTTCGCAGAGACATTGTTTCAAGTATAGCTAAAAGATTATCTCGAACACTAAGCCGCTGGAAAATACTCGGCTCCTGCGACAAATAGCCCATTCCGAGTCTTGCGCGTCGATACATTGGTAACTTTGTAATATCCTGGCCTTCGAATATGACAGAACCGCTGGTGGGAGTAATCATTCCGATAATCATTCTAAAAGAAGTTGTTTTACCAGCACCATTTCGTCCCAGCAGGCCAACGATACTTTGCCGTTCTATAGTAATAGATACTTCATTTACTACTATCCTGCCGGAATAGTGTTTTACCAGACCACTGGTTTCGAGAAGAGTAGTACTTATCATTTCAGTTTATCTCATATCATCCGGACAAAGACGAATATCCATATTCTTCATATTAAAACCGGAATTATAACATTACTATTTGTTAAATCAAGCAAATAAGCATCCGCCTAATTGAAACTGTATATCAGAAAAGCTGATAAATATTCTGGCATTAGAATCGATTTTCTGTTATCAAATAGCAAGTTTTTGCGAAATCAGGATAATTTCTTTACCTGAAAATAAAGAAAGAGTCAAGTTAAGGATATATATGTTTGCGGTTTTAAGTGATATACATTCGAATATTGAAGCTTTAAATGTTGTTATGGCCGATATCAAAAAACGCGGTATAAAAACTATTTATTGCCTTGGCGACGTGGTCGGTTATGGCCCAAATCCAAAGGAATGCCTGGATTTGATAATTAAAAAGTCAAGATGGTGCGTTCTTGGTAATCACGACTATGCTGTTTTTTACGAACCTACAAATTTCAACTATGGGGCCGAGCAGGCGAGTTTCTGGTCCCGTGAGATTATGGAATTAGAAGAAGACGAAGAATCCCGCAATCTCCGTTGGAGTTTTCTTGGCAGACTTCCAATGCGGCGGACACTAAAATATAAAATCGATTCTAATTTTATAACTATCGATTTCGTACATGCATCACCCAGAAGACCAATCAATGAATACATTTTCCCGGATGACGTTTATAACAATCCTCTGAAAGTCAGGATGTTGTTCGAGAAAGTCAAGCATATATGTTTTGTCGGACATACTCATATGCCCGGTGTATTTTTAGATGAGCCGGATTTTTATCTGCCGGGTGAGCTTGGTGACTGCTATCCGATTGTCAGTGAAGAAAAGGCAATTATAAATATCGGCTCTGTCGGGCAGCCAAGGGATAAGGATAACAGAGCTTGTTATGTTTATGTTGAGGGAAACGAGGTGCATTTTGTTCGTCTCGAATACGATTACGAGACAACAATTAAAAAAATATTGGAAATCGATCAACTGGATAATTTCCACGCTGAGCGGTTGCAGAATGGAAGATAATGTTCTCTTAATGGCTGAAATATAAAATGCGATATTTAAAATGGATTGTAATCGGTTTTGTAATTGTTTGTGGAGTGCTTGTTGTCGAATCAGGAATTTTTATAAATTCTCCACAGGATGAAGTACATCCTATTCTTTTACAACAGACAACAGACGGTAATACTCAGGACACACCAAACGCACCGCAAATGGAATTGTCAGAAGGCTCGGAAAATATTCAGGAACAATCTGGCGAATCAGTTTCATTTATCGCCGATCCCGGTGACGTGAAAAATATTACCATCGGCTCAACTGATCCCGAAAGCAAATACAAATACCAGTTGGAATTATCTTCAAAGGGTGCGTCTATAAGAAATGCCACTTTCAGTGAATTTGACAATCGCGATCCCAAAAATCCACAACCTCTCAACATTATTTCTCCTGTAACACAAATTGACGGCAGCGAAATCCTGGCCATGGCGAACAGAGAATTTATGCTGCCCAATCACGGCAAGCAGTTACGGCTTGAAACTCTGCACTGGCAGAGCTCTGTACCCGAACCTGCGACAAATAGTTCTCAGAGCGTACATTTCGTAGCAATCATAAAAAATCGAGAAACTAATCAGGAAGTTATCAGAATAACCAAATCTTATACCATTAAGACAGATACCTATCTTCTTGACTGTGAAATCACTGTTGAAAACCTTTCTGACTCCGAGGAAAAAATACGATTCAATTTAGACGGGCCTCTCGGGCTTGGAAGAGAAGGTTTCAGAACCGACATGAGAGGAGTATTGGCCGGTTTTAAAAATCCTCAGGATCAGATCGTCAGTCAAAGAATTGATAAAAAGTACGGCACGAATTATGCCAAAAACGTTGAGGCCTAC
>CAZMWN010000333.1:2973-3199 GCA_964569935.1 uncultured Pirellulales bacterium | reverse complement strand
AGTTACGGGATAAAATGCCGCATACAGACCTGACGGATTTTGAGAACGATCCCGATATTAACAAATTAGGTGATTTGTTTACAGTCAATGCCATTGTGAACTACGTGGAAGGCAAACTCAACGCTTCTTAATCCTGTTAGGCAAAAACGTCTTTTAGAATCTCAGCGGCTTATGGGTCAGAGGACTTTCTGCCGCTTTATTTAATAGAGAGAGCAAAACTCGTTGG
>CAZMWN010000333.1:0-2963 GCA_964569935.1 uncultured Pirellulales bacterium | reverse complement strand
CATGACCATTTTCCCGGCTTCCCCGTTATGCCGGAGTGTTTGATGATTGAGGCGATGGCACAGACTGCAGGGATACTCGTCGGTGAAGCGAAAAAATTTCAGGAAAAAGTTATTCTCGCAAAGATAAAAAAAGCCGTTTTCTTCGATTATGTCAAGCCCGGTGACACAATAGAGTTGGAAGCCAACATCGAATCCATTGCCCCGGAAGCAGCAAGCACAAAAGGCACAATTACTCGCTCAAAAAAAGTGATCGCAGAGATAGATTTAATGTTCAGCCATATCGACCAGAATCTGGCAGGCAAAGAATTTCCGGCGGAAAACTTCGTCTTCGGAACCGGTACATCGGTATTCGAATCACTCCTTCGAGATGTACTTTCAGACACAAAGCAGAAAACGGAGGCAAAACAGTGAGCCCAGCTCGCGTAGTCATAACCGGCCTCGGCGCGATTACTCCACTCGGACTAAACATTAGCGATATGTGGGCGGGACTTTGTGCCGGCAGAGTCGGAATCGATACGATTACAGCATTTGACCCTGTCGGCTTTAGCTGTAAAATAGCCGGTCAGGTCCCCGATTATAACATACGACAATATGTACCGAAGAATCTTCGTAAATCAATTAAGCTCATGTCCAGAGACATCGAACTGTCGGTCATAGCAGCACACGAAGCTTTTCTCAACAGCGGCCTTATCACAAAAGGGATTGATCCGGATAAAATTAACGTCAATCCTGAGCGTATGGCTATCAATATCGGTGCCGGTCTTATAAGCTGTGACCTGGTCGAATTGGCCCCGGCAGTTGCGGCAAGTGTTACAAATGGGAAATTCGATATTCACAAATGGGGCAAAGATGGTCTTGAGCTGGTAACACCACTGTGGTTGTTGAAATATCTGCCAAATATGTTAGCCTGCCACGTAGGAATCATCCATGACATCCAGGGACCGAGCAATACAATCACATGTGCCGAAGTGGCTGGGCATCTGGCAATAGCTGAAGCATCACAGGTTCTCGCTCGCGGCAGCAGTGACTATGCCCTGGCCGGAGGAGCCGAGGCAAAGGTCAATCCGATAGTGATGATCCGCCAGTGCCTGCTCGGCAGAGCCACCAGCCGGAACAACGAAGAACCTGCTTCTGCATGCAGACCCTTCGATGCCGACGCCAATGGTTCGGTTTTCGGTGAGGCCGCCGGGTTAGTAATACTCGAAAATCTTGATAACGCAAAAAAACGAGGTGCAAAAATTTACGCCGAAGTAGTCGGAGTTGGTCAAAGCAATAGTATTAATCCTGAGTATGAACACATCGAACCGAACGGCTATGGACTGCAAATAGCAATAGAAAAAGCAATAGCCGATGCACAAATAGAGCCGGAACAACTGGATTTGATTATACCGCACGGAACAGGCATCCCTGCCGACGATTTGGCTGAGGCAAGAGCAATCCATGCTGCTCTGGATCAAGCTGCAAAAAAAATCCCTGTTTGGCCGACCAAGAGTATGTTAAGTAATACAGGCGCAGCAGGCAGTGCGGTAGATGTAATTGCTGCTGTGTGTGCGATGAATGATGGTAAAATTCCGACTGCAATAAACTGCGACAAAAAAGCCGAAGGCTGCAACTTGAATATCGTAAATCAAACGAAAGAAAAAGATATTCGTTACGCACTATGTTGTAGCTATACATACGGCGGACAAACCGCTGCTGTAGTGCTGAAACGACCAGATTAAATCTAAATATCGAACAAGGAATGACAAAGGAAATGACTGAACGAGTTGTAATAACCGGAATGGGTATCGTTAGCCCGCTTGGTCATGATGTTGAAAATCTTTGGCAGGCGCTACTTTCCGGTAAAAGCGGAGTGGCAAAAAACACAATCTTCGACGCATCTACATTTCCTACGACATTCGACGCCGAGGTCAAAGATTACGATTTATCCAAATACACAAAAAATCCACAATTACACAAGAACAGCAACCGAGGCTCCGGATTCGTCATCGGTGCAACAGCCCAGGCTTGCACCCAGGCAAAAATTGATATAGAAACTTCCGAACCAACCGATGGAATAGACCGAACCAGGTTAGGAATTTATTTAGGTGCGGGTGAAGGCTCCGTTGACAATGATGTTTTTTTCGCTGCAATCGTTAACGGATGGGATGCTGAAAAAAACGAGATGGACTGGGACCGGTGGGCACAAGTTGCTTTCGAGAAGATGGATTCTATGCGTGAGCTTGAGCAGGAACCGAATATGCCTGCCGCCCATATTGCCATGTTGACCGGTGCCCGCGGCCCGACAAGAAGCTGTCTAACCGCTTGTGCAGCCAGCACTCAGTCGGTTGGCGAAGCAATTATGCTGATTCGTAAAGGCGATGCGGATATAATCATCGCAGGTGGCGCACATTCAATGATACACCCGCTTGGTCTGATGGGTTTCAATCGTCTCACCGCCCTATCGACAAGAAATGACAGCCCCGAGACAGCATCAAGACCGTTTTCCGCAACACGAGACGGATTTATCCTCGGAGAAGGTGCTGCGATTTTAATACTCGAATCTTTAAGCTCGGCAAAAAAACGAGGCGTGGAAATATTAGCCGAGGTCATTGGTTATGGAAGCAGCTCCGATGCCTTTCGTGTTACTGATATGCACGAAGATGGAAGAGGCGCTATACAGGCGATAAATGCGGCACTCGTCGATGCCGGCATCAGCTATAAAAACGTGGACTACATTAACGCCCACGGCACAAGTACAATAGAAAACGATTCCATCGAGACCAAGGCCATCAAGGCTGTCTTCAAAGAACAGGCGAAAAATACTCCTGTAAGCAGCGTTAAAAGTATGCTGGGTCACCTGATCGGTGCCGCCGGAGCAGCCGAATTGATTACATGCGTCTGTGCGATCCGGGATAATATACTACCACCGACAATGAATTTGGTGGATCGTGAACCCGAACTCGACCTGGATTATGTGCCTA
>CAZMWN010000332.1:0-3247 GCA_964569935.1 uncultured Pirellulales bacterium | reverse complement strand
TTCGAGAGATTTTGAAAGTAACCGAGGATCCCGAAGTGATTTCGTTTGCGGGAGGATTGCCTAATCCGCGTTTTTTCCCTGTCGGCCAGATTGCCAGGGCCGCATCGGAAGTGCTGGCAGGAGCCGACGTTTCGGCGCTGCAGTATAGCACAACCGAAGGGTATCAACCTTTGCGAGAGTATATTGCCCAAAGATATCAGGACAAGAAGAATTTGGATATTTCCGCCGATGAGATATTAATCACGAACGGATCACAGCAGGGATTGGACCTGATAGGCAAGGTCTTCATCGAAAAGGGTGACGGGATTGTGATTGAAAAACCTGCGTATCTTGGCGCGATTCA
Organism: uncultured Pirellulales bacterium; assembly: GCA_964569935.1. Lineage (GTDB taxonomy): Bacteria > Planctomycetota > Phycisphaerae > Sedimentisphaerales > Anaerobacaceae > JAFGPS01. The sequence goes on along the minus strand of CAZMWN010000332.1, from coordinate 2,904 downwards.
GGCATTTTCGGTTTACGAACCAGAGTTTTGTCCGGTGCCTCTTTTGGAGGATGGAGTGGATATTGACTGGTTGAAAAAAGTGCTCGGTGGGTATCGGATTAAACTGTTCCATACCGTTATCAATTTCCAGAATCCATCTGGTATAAGCTACTCTCAGCATAAGCGGGAAGAATTGGCCGAAGTGTTTAAGCAGTACGATGCGGTTGTAGTTGAGGATGATCCATACGAAGAACTGCGGTTTGCAGGAGTAGCACCGCAGTCGATGCGAAGCTGGCTTGACGGCAGGGCGGTGTTGTTAGGGTCGTTCTCGAAGACGATTGCGCCGGGGCTGCGGCTTGGCTGGATTTACGCAAAGTGTGAAATCATGGACAAACTTGTGGTTGCCAAACAGGCCAGTGACCTGCATTCGAATTCTCTGTGTCAGAGGATTGTGCATCAGTACTTGATGAGTAATGATGTGGACAAGCATATCGAGACGATAATAGCAGCGTATAAAAAACAAAGAGATGTCATGGTGGCTGCTATCGAAGAAAACTTTCCGGCGGAGGTCCGTTTCACCAGGCCCGAAGGTGGGATGTTTCTGTGGGTGACGTTGCCTGAGCGGTTATCTGCTTTGGAGCTGTTCGATCTTGCTGTCAAAGAAAAGGTGGCCTTCGTTCCGGGGACACCGTTCTTTGTCGATGGCGGCGGTACCAACAATATGAGGTTGAACTTCTCGAATGCGGATCAAGACATGATTGAAGAGGGAATACAACGATTGGGACGGCTCATGAAAAATCTGCTGGCCGGTGGATAAAATAAGTTTGTAGAATTTTTACCACTTGCCATTGATAGTAGAATTCATGTTTGTGCAATTGTAACAGTTCCAATAATGATAGACGGATTCAATGAATATGAACAAAATAAAATACAAATATCAAAAGGATATACCGAAAGATCAGGTTATAGCACTGTATAAATCAGTGGAGTGGTCATCAGCAAAGAAACCGGATTTGTTGCTCAAAGCCTTGAGGAATTCACACACTGTGGTTACTGCCTGGGATGGTGAAAGACTTGTTGGATTAGGCAATGCTATCTCTGACGGCTATCTTGTTGTGTACTATCCTCATTTGGTTGTACGTCCTGAGTATCAGGGCAAAGGTATCGGGACAGAGATTGTGAAGTTAATGCAGAGGAAGTATCATGGTTTTCATCAACAATCCCTACTTGCAGATGGTAAGGCTGTAGAGTTCTATAAAAAATGCGGGTTTGTCGAGGCTGGTAGTTGTCAATCGCTTTGGATATATAAGGGGCATGATCATGATTAATGCAGATTCCGTAAAGAAAATAGCACTTGAGTTAGGCGCAGACCTGTGTGGAATCGCACCGGTGGACCGTTTCAGCCAGGCACCTGAAGGCTTCAGGCCGACAGATATTTACCCGGATACAAAATCCGTAGTTGTTATTGCAAAGAGATTTCCGGGAGGGCCATTCTTATCCAAGAGCCTGATACCATATGTAGTGACAAATGACGCTGTACTAAGTGAGGTCATTCGGATCACATGTAATATCTGCAATCAACTTGAGCGTGAGGGCGATGTTATCGCGGTTCCTGTGCCCAGTGAACCATACGAATACTGGGACGAAGGAAAACACGAAGGTAGAGGAATTCTTTCGTTGCGTCATGCCGGATATATGGCCGGATTAGGAATTCTTGGCAGGAATACACTGCTGACAAATTCGATTTTCGGCAATCGAATTGTCCTGGGTGCAATCCTGATGAATATAACAATCGAGCCTGATGACTTGATATGTGGTTACTTTTGTGCCGCAGATTGTCAAATATGTATAAGTAACTGTCCCGCGGGAACTCTTGACGGCAAAACAGTAAATCAAAAGCTATGCAGGGCTGTATCCCAGGGATACACCAAAAAAGGTGACTATTTGTATCTCTGCAATAATTGTCGTAAGCTTTGTCCAAGTGGAAAAGGATACGAAAAAAACGACTGATGGAGAAAAAATGAAAAAATACACCTTTTATATTGTAGATGTTTTTGCTGAGAAGAAATATACGGGCAATCAGCTTGCGGTTGTTCGTGATGCGGCTGCTCTATCGAGTGAACAGATGCAGCAAATAACAAAAGAGATGAACTATTCGGAGACAACGTTCATCCTGGGTGAAAAGCCGCGGGAGGGAGGTTATGATGTTCGGATTTTCACGCCGGCAGCAGAAGTACCTTTCGCCGGTCATCCGACACTGGGAACGGCTTTCGTGATTCGTCAGGAAATTGTCAAGCGTTCTGTTGAGGCCATCAATCTGAATCTAAAGGTCGGGCAAATTCCCGTCACTTTTCGAAAAACCAGTGAAGGTGAAGAAATTCTCTGGATGAAACAGATAGAGCCGATCTTCGGCGAGATTTTTGACGCCGGTATTATTGCGCAGGTTTTGACAGTTGAAAAAGGCGACATTGACGAAAGATTCCCAATCCAGGAAGTATCTACGGGTATGCCTTTTATTATAGTACCACTTAAGAATTTGAATGCCGTTAGAGGTATTGTGGTAAACAAAGAGGATTGCTTCAGGTTAGTTGAGGATTCGCAGGCCAAAGTGTTCCTGGTTTTTTGTCCTGAAACTTACAATCAAGGTAATAATATCAACGTAAGAGTATTTTGCGATTACTACGGCATTCCTGAAGACCCTGCCACGGGAAGTGGGAACGGCTGCCTGGCCGGCTATCTTGTCAGGAATAGATACTTCGGGACAAGCGAGATAGACGTTCGTGTCGAACAGGGCTACGAGATAGGCAGGCCGTCGCTGCTTTATCTGCGTGCTCAGGAAAAGAACGAAAAGATAGAAGTGTCTGTCGGCGGAAAAGTGGTCATGGTTGCTAATGGTCAATTATATTGATATTGTGGTAATGATGA
>CAZMWN010000331.1:0-3248 GCA_964569935.1 uncultured Pirellulales bacterium | reverse complement strand
CCAAAGAAATAATAAGGCTCTTTAGCGAATCCAATGTCAGCGGCGAAAAAATAATCGTAATGGGTGGGCACGAGGAAGGTATTATCAGTTTCGGCGAGGATTTGGACCAGACGGGGAAAATTATATTAGATGTGGCCGGCAGCATGAGTCTGTAAATACTCAGGGTATCGATTGCGGCCTGAACGGCGGAAAAAACGTTTTTTCATATCAGAAATGAATTTTCTTGCAGTTTTGGGGCGATAGGTGTAAATTACCGCTAAAAATATAGATTTATCTCTTTTTGGAGAGGTGGCCGAGCGGCTTAAGGCAACGGTTTGCTAAACCGTCGTAGGGGTATACACCCCTACCGCGGGTTCGAATCCCGCCCTCTCCGTTTTTGACATAATTTGATGACAAACTCGGCCCTTCAATACCCAAATCACTGTTAATCGGCGTTGTCGTACTATAGATAGAATGGTATAAGTAATATATACTTGAAATAAACCGTTCTAAAACGTTCGGACACAGGTGATTAAAAAGCAGAAAAGGTTTTGCCACATGTCAGAGTTGAAAGACACAATTGACACGAAGTCAAAAGGTCATACAAATCTTAAAGTGCTCTTAGGAACAATCCTGGCCCTCGGATTAATAATGTTTTCTTCGTGTGCGCATTACCAGTGTGATCCCACTTATATTGGTCCAATACCCAGAAGCGCTGATATGCTGGAGTATTACAGTTATCCCAGGCAGGACATCGAAGCCAAAGTCGAGATAATTGTTGAAAAGAAACATTACGTCATCAAGAGAATAGAATTCCCTTCGGCACTAACTGTCTTTGGAACGGAAAATATAAAAATTGACTATTACGAACAGAGGCAACCTGGAAGATTTCCAACCGTGCTTATTCTGCCGATATCCGGCGGAATAGATTTTTCTGTTAAAAGTTTCGCCCGCCGTTTTGCATCCCACGGCTTTAACTGTGCTGCCGTACACAACAGGGAGGTCGATCTGGAGAAGACCGAGAGTGCAGAAGAGATTGAAAATTATTTCAGACAAACAGTTTTAGATAACAGACAAGCACTGGACTACTTAGTCGAAAGAGAAAAGGTCGATGAAAATAAACTCGGCTGTTTAGGTTTAAGTCTCGGTGGTATAAAGGCAAGCTTAGTATCCGGAGCGGATGAAAGACTAAAGTGTAGTGTATTAGGTCTCGCCGGCGGTAGTATTGCAGATATAGCTCTTTTTTCCAGAGAGAAAGGCATGAAAAACTCCATCAAAAAACTCAAGGAGAATGGGGCCAGCTCTGAAGATATACATATTGAGTTGTCAGAAAAAGTGGCAACAGACCCACTGAAATTGGCCGGGTATATAGACGCCGGGAACGTCTTAATGTATATAGCGGCGTTTGACAGAGTTGTTCCGAGAAAGTGCGGCGACAGATTATGGGAAGCCATTGGAAAACCGGAAGTGATTTATCTTCCTTCCGGCCATTATAGTTCGTTCCTTTTTTTGCCATATGCCGAAGCGAAGTCTCTGAGTTTCTTCAAGAGGAAATTCGAATTGAGATAGCGGTTTTAATTATTCGAACGGTAACCTTAATTTCTTCATCGCATCATCAAACATTAAAAAAAACGCCCCTTTGAAGCCACCAGAGCAACTTTATTAGTGCTACACATCAATTTTATAAGGAAAAACACTCCAGGGAATGCACATGGGCCATCTTAATTAAAGACCATCAACAAAATCCATTCTTATCACTTAAAAGTGCGGTATTACTCATGAATCCATGAAATTCGCCCATACAGAGACAAAATCTTTAAACATGTCTGGTAAAACTTTAGTTGCAGTAAATTGATCTCACTAATAGAATATCACTAAAATCAATGGTAAAATTGCTAATTATCAGTTAGCAATTGCCTATCTGGTTATTAAACTTTATCGTTTTATTGCAGGTTCAATGGCATCAGATAACTCAAATAACAAAAAAAAGGATATTGAGCTTGCATCTAAAATATTTTCCGAATATGGCGATTTTATCAATTCTATCATCCATTCAAAAATTCAGAATGAAGAAAAAGCAGGTGATATATGCCAGGATTTCTTTCTTTCACTGGTTCACAAGCCTATACCACCCGAGGTTAAAAACATAAAGGGCTTTCTTTATCGGGCTATAATCAATGATATTACCGATGCACACCGCCGAGTAGAAAGATATAAAAATCATATTCAGAAATATGGCCAAAAAATGAAATCTTCAATCAATAAAACCCACTCCGAAAACGCCTTTAAAGAGAAAGAAGAAATTATTAAGATGCTTGAGCTTATTCACGAACAGTTGCCAAGTAGCTGTTCGCAGGCGATTATGCTCCGATATGGGGATAATCTAAGCATCAAAGAAGTAGCTAAAAAAATGAATGTAAAAAGTTCTTCTGTTAGCAGATATATTTCGACAGGACTGAAAAAGTTGCGCCAGCTTTTAACACGAAAATAAGGGAATTATCATGGTTACTTACAACAGCAATTCATTATGTAAGCAAGCAGAGTTGTATTATTATGACTTTCTAAGCAAAGAAAATATTGGACTTATTCCAAAAAATATTACCGACCACATAAACAAGTGCCAATATTGCCGGGGAAAGATAAACCAGCTTAATATGGTGTTATCGTTATACAATTCCACAAAATCCAAGAACAGCCAAGTTGACATTGCTATGACAGATTTACTGAAATTGCACCTGGCTTATATTGGTAACAAGGTGGCTTGTAATACCGTAAGGCCTTTTCTACCGGTCATGTTGGATCCGGATTTGGGGATTAAAATACCTACACCGATAACAGTACACTTGGATCATTGTCAACAGTGTGCCCATGACCTGGAAACAATCAGAAGCCTGAATCTTAGTCGTATACAATCATGCCGACTAAGTCAGCTTTTGACAAATATGACTACCAAAGATACTGTGAGTTGCTCGCAGGCCCAGGCTGCCATTACAGCGGTTGCATCAATGGATTTCTACAAAATAAACGAACAAATCCTGAAACATCTCTGCAAATGTGATAATTGCCGTCAGGCTTTGTATGAACTTCGGGAAGCAGTTCGCACAGAAAATCAGCATAAAAAAAGAGCACAAAAATGTTCTCTATGCGACAAGCTTTCAATTAGCGATATATTTGATTACGTTGTTACATATGGGCTTGAGTCTTCCAATGACCAGAGCGCTACATCCAGGGATTCTATTACACAACATTTACGATACTGCCCAATAGGC
>CAZMWN010000330.1:0-3252 GCA_964569935.1 uncultured Pirellulales bacterium | reverse complement strand
GTTTGCCTCTACCTTCAGCGATACAACGCAAGCTATCAAACAAATATCCAATAATTTCGCCGGTATTCTGATCAATTGTGTAAATTTGCAGCGCTTTGAAAGTAGAACTTAGATCGCTTTCGATATCTTCATCAGAGGCACGCAGAGTATCTTTAAGATATTGCGTCTGCTCGTCACTTCTCTCAGTTATTATGCTCTTGCTGTTCATGATTAAGAACTGACCATTTAAACCGAAATCTATCTTTGCCCACACTTTACCTGTTCCCACATCTGATTCGACTGAGCCTTCCCATTCACCAACAAACCAGTTGTACCATCCATCGTCAAGTGGCTTTGGCTGGAACGAGGATGATTCACTTTCTTCAGCCGTCTCTTTTTCCTCATTTATCGCACAAGAGGCCAGGTTTGCCAATACAACAAGGATCAAAATCAATAACCTTTTCATTTTCAAACCTTTCATCGTTTAGAGCAAAATGCTAATTTATTCCAGTAATTTTCTATAGACCTCTTCGATAGTATTGACCATTGTATCAGGGGCGAATTTGTCTTTCACTGATTCTCTACCTTGTTGGCCGAGTTGTTTTCTTAATTCTTCATTCTCTATTAATTCAGCGCATGCTTTTATAAGTTGTTCGACATTTTTCGGTTCGATTAATCGGCCTGTATTTTCATTGACGACCTCCCTTGCACCATCGACATCGAAAGATATGGCAGGTTTGCTGCAGAGCATTGCCTGCGGCAGCGTTCGAGCTAATCCTTCCCGCAGCGAGCAGTGCACGAGAATGTCGGATGATTGTATCGCAAGAGGAATGTCGCTCGGCGGTAAAAGACCAGTAAATTTAATTTTTTCCGTTAATCTCAATTCGCACATCTGCTGTTTGTAATGATCTGTGAGATTACCATCCCCGACGAACAGCCAAACGCAATTTTCAAAACGCTTCGAAAGTTCTTTCGCCGATTTGATGATATAGTCGTGTCCCTTGAGCATAAACAGCCGGGCAATGGTGACAATTACAACGGCGTTTTCATCGATACCGTACTTTTGTCGGAACTGTTTCTTTCTTTCCTGCGAAATCGGTTCTAAAAAGTCATTTTCTTCTATAGCTGAATACGCCGTAACGAACTGCTCGGGTTTTCCGATTCCGACTGCGTTCGCCTGAGTAGTCATGGCGTCGGCCACGCTTATAAAAAAATCCGTACGTTTTGCAGCGGATTTTTCGACTGCGATATAGAATTTATTCAACCATTGACTTTGGTAGGGGTGGAAGGCCAGGCCGTGGATGGTATGGACTACGGCCGGTAGTTTTTCGGCCCATTGCCCTTTTAAGATATGCCCTGCGAATCGGCCTAAAATACCCGCCTTGGCCGAGTGTGTATGAACAATATCCGGCTGCAATTGGCGCAGATGTTTTTTGATCTGGAAGTAGCTTATAATATCGTTATAAGGATTAATTGCCCGCCGGAGCTTGTCTATGACGATCACTTTGTATCCTTGGTCCTTTGTTTGTTCGAAGAGCTGGCCTTCCGGACCGAGAGCCGGGCCGGTGATTAGAGTGACATCGTGTCCCCGCTGTGCCAGCAGCTTGCAGGTAATAATCGTATTCTCCTGCGCCCCACCAAGAATCAAACGAGTTATAATATGAACGATCTTCAATATTTAATCCACATTAAACACAGGCCATTTGCCGGAGCGATAGGGCTGGCGGCGGGCAACTCCAAATATCCTATGTCTGAGATACTAATATCTTCGACTCCTTCGCGGGCCAACGTTCAACGATATATTTTGTGAGCATCGCTCCGATAGCAAGAGCGATCCAAAGAAATGAATACAAGAGCGTTGCGGCGAGCACTTTATCTGCCCCCGGCGTATTTTGAACCAACAGCACAAAAATGTCGTGTACATAGTGAAAGACGATAGCCGGCAGAAGAGAACCCGTTTTGAGTACAATATAGATGAAAAGCAATCCCATAAAGAAAATACTGACCAAATCGACTATCATTTCCAGAGTTAAAGCTATTGACCTCAGGTGCACCATGGCAAACAAAAAGGACGAAAAGAATATCGCTTTGCGCTTTGAAAATACTCTCATAAATAACACCAAGATGATGCCGCGAAAGAAAACCTCTTCCCAGATACCGCGTGTGAGACCCTTAACCCACCGTAATGCAGGCACGGTACTCCAATCAAGCATAAAGTGCCTTGTCAGCAACGATGCCAACAGGATACCGGACAATGTAAGTGCGGCCATCAACAAGCCAAGCAGGAGATTCCGCCCCAGAGGCTTCACGGGCAGCAAGCGAATGTCCCGGCAGTAGTCTCGAAGCGACTTACGACCATTAGGCAGCCCCAGAACGCAGGGCATAAGATACAGAGCCAGGATAGCCAGTGCAAAGAAGTACAACAAGGGAGGAATAACGGTCCCCGGCAAAGTCTCCAAGAGGCCCAGTAGCACATAGGTGACAGCTGTTAGTGCAATTGCCGGTCGAGGGTAGCGTGCCAGTCTGGAGTTATACTGAGTTTGTTGACTGATATTAATCATCGCGATCCTTTTTGGTTTAGACGATACATTTCCAATTAGGCTGCCTAATTACTGCTTATATGGTTTCCAAATATATGTATAAATTTTAATTCTTCAATCTTCATTCTTAAATCAGTATTTAATCCACATCAGGCACAGGCCGTTTGCCGGGGCGAGTCGTCCAGCGGCTGTTCGGTTCTTTGCCTCGATGATTTCATCAATCTTATCCGGTTTCCATCGGCCGACACCTATGTCGACCAAAGTGCCGACGATATTTCTGACCATATTATACAAAAAGCCGTCTCCTTCGACATTGATACATATCCATTTCTCTTCCGCGGTGACTTCACAGCGGAAAATGGTTCTGACCGAGCTTTCACGTGTATCGGCGGCGGATGCGAAGGATTTGAAATCCTTTGTCCCGACGAGCAGTTGTGCGGCTTCGTTCATTGCAGCTACATCAAGTTTTTTGTGCAAGTGCCAGCATTGGTTTAACTTCATGACAGGTCGATATCGGCCGGTATAAATCGTATAGCGATAGAGTTTGCTTTTTACATCGTATAACAAATCGAATTTCGGCGGTACTTCCTCGGCGGAAGTGACAACAATATTGCGAGGCAGTCGGCCGTTCAGAGCGTCCGGGAAATTCTCAGTTGGGATGGGGCAATCAATCTCAAACAGAGCTACCTGGCCCAGTGCGCTGACACCGGCGTCGGTTCTGCTTGCGCCGTGG
>CAZMWN010000329.1:0-3278 GCA_964569935.1 uncultured Pirellulales bacterium | reverse complement strand
TATATGTATCGTAACCTGCCGAACCAAAAACACATTTTTGGAGGATAGAGAAAATGAAACGTTTAACAATTCTTATAATAATCTTGACCTGTTTCACAGCACTCTGCCTCGGCCAGCGTAGAATCCGGGCCATTACCCAGAAGATAATTCAGTTAACCAGACCGACTACAGTGGGAAAAGTTTCTTTCGAAGAAGCTCTCTCGAAGCAACAGGATGTACTCATGTTCTCCGGGCAAACGCTTGAGCGAATGTTAATTGGCCAATTAGCCTGGGCGGCTCAGGGTGCAAGAGAATCACAAACGAGCTTGCAAACAGTACCTTCACCAGAAGAAACTTCTCCTATAAAGCTATATCTTGCAACAAATGAGGGATTGTTCATTTATCAACCAGACGAGAATAGTCTGGAACAAACTGCATATCAGGATATACGCGGTACTCTTGCCACAGCGACTGCTCCAATGGGTGATTCAGTGGCCTCGGCCGGATGTATTTTTGTTATCACCGCACCGACCAGAAGATTATCGACGCAGCGTGGCAATAATAGCAGAATATCTATGTACCTCCAGGCAGGTCATATTGCTCAGAATATCCAGCTACAGGCAATCTGTCTGGATTTGGGCTCTGTGACCATCAGTGACTTTAATACACGTATTGTCAATACTACCTGCAGATTGCCCAGAAACATAGAACCTCTCTATATCATTTGTGTCGGTTACCCTGCAAGCCAAAGTGCATCAGAGGCTGGTGACGATCAGACCGCAGTAATAAAAAGAGCCGCACTAATCATACCGAGTGCAAATTTCCGTGATGAGGAATTTTTCGAAACAATAAAAGCACTCGATGCAGCAGGAATTCAAAGAGATGTAGCAAGTACGCGAACGGGGATCATAAGAGGTATGCTTGGAGGCAGTTTCGTAGCGAACGCTCTTGTGAACCAATTAAAAGTAGATGACCTCGATGCGATAATTTTCATAGGCGGCACAGGAGTAATCGAGTATATCTACAATCCCGTAGCTTTAAATCTTATCCGGGAGGCGTGGGATAAAAGAAAGATTATTGCAGCAACTTCCACGGCACCATCGATACTGGCCAACGCCGGTGTACTCAAGGGTGTAAAAGTAACATCTTTTATAACTGAACGTGAGGTACTAACGCAAATCGGTGCGGTATATACGGGTACTCCCGTTGAGCAGGATATGAAGATTATAACCTGCAGTGGTCCGGATGCGGCGATACCTTTTGCCCGAGCACTCGTTGACGCCATTACCGGCAGATAATTCACTCACTAAAAGATATGTTTTACGAAATGCCCCTGTCGCTGCCGGAACTATAACGATTCGTAATCGGCAGCCTCCTGTCCCTACCAAAAGCTTTTGAAGTGATTTTCACTCCCGGTGGTGACTGCCGTCGCTTGTATTCGTTCCTATCAACCATACGAATGACCTGCAGGACAACTTCCTTCGGCAAACCAGACTCAACCAGTTCTTTGGCGGATTTATCCTCTTCGATATAGCTTTTCAGAATTTTATCAAGCAGGTCGTAATCCGGCAGTGAATCGGTGTCCTTCTGGTCGGGCTTCAATTCGGCGCTCGGGGGTCGGGTCAATACATCAGCCGGGATGATTTCCCTACCGGATATTTCATTGATATGTTTGGCCAATTTGTAAACTATCGTTTTGGGAACATCTTTTATTACCGCAAAACCTCCGGCAGTATCGCCATAAAGCGTCGAATAACCGACCGCCGTTTCACTTTTATTGCCGGTCGTCAGGACAAGAGAACCCGTGCTATTGCTCAGTGACATCAGGATGGTCCCGCGAATCCGGGCCTGCAGGTTCTCGTAAGCTATGCCTTCGCTCTGCCAGCCAGGCACTGGTTTCATCGACTCATCAAACTGCTTCAGCACCGATTGGATTGGGATTGTTATAAATTCTATGCCGAGATTTTTAGCTAACTTTTGTGCATCGTTTATCGTCTCCGGCTTATTGAATTGCGTGGGCATTGTGATGCCGATAACATTTTCCGCACCTAATGCAGCTACGGCAATAGCGGCAACAACCGAGGAATCTATCCCGCCGCTCAGACCAAGAAGGACTTTCTCAAAGCCGTTCTTGCGAGTGTAATCTCTTGTCCCGAGCACAAGTGCCTGATAAATCTCATCGATTAAATCAACAGGCTGCGGGACGGCCGTTCGCAGCGGATCGATCTTCACATTTCCATCCGTTCCAGGGACAATATTGGCAATGAGCATATCCTCCTCGAATGCCCTGGCCTTGGTAATTATCCTGCCGGTCGAATCGGCAAATATACTCCGGCCATCAAAAACGATTTCATCCTGACCCCCAACCAGATTGCAATATGCAACAGCACAATTCAGCTTTTTCGCGCACCGGCTGACGACTTCTTCTCTGATTTTAATCTTGCCGTAATGAAAAGGTGAGGCGGAGATATTAACAATTAACTGGATTGTACCGGAATTCTTCAAAAAACCGCTCAACCATTCGATGTCCCAGATATCGGCACAGATTGTCACCGCAACATTTATCCCGGCTACATTGATAACCAGCGGTTTAGTACCGGACTGGAAATATCTTCGCTCATCGAACACGCCGTAATTCGGTAGCCGGACTTTATGATAGATTTTGCTTACCTTGCCGCTTTGTAGCACAGCGGCGGAATTGTAGCTTTCACCCTGAGTATTTTCGACAAAACCGACAATGAGCGTTGTATTCGGGCAGTCGGCGGCGATTTTTTCAATACTCGCCGAGCATTCTTTCAAAAAATGCTTTTTAAGGACCAAATCTTCCGGCGGATAACCGCAAACCGCTAATTCAGGAAAAACCAGCAAATCCACGTCTTCCCGAACAGCCTGGTCATAAAATTCCCGCATCGTCCTGGCATTGCCGTCCAAGTCACCAACTACTGCATTGAATTGTCCCAAAGCTATCCGCATAATTAGTTTTGAGTTTTAAGAGCTAAATCACAAGACTTAGCGGTTTATAAGACCTGATAACATCTTACAGATATCTTCAATTTCTTCCTTAAGTTCTTTGTTTCTGTTATCAGTTATTAACTTCTTTCGCTTGCATATCTCTAAGATTGGGACGCATTCAAAAGCGGATCCTCGAGCGATTCGGAAAAAGTTGATTTTATCGGCTTTATGATACCTGCCATTCCCTTCAGCGATATTCAATGGTATGTAAAATGACGCTCGATTAATTTGATCAGCCAAATAATAAATACCTTACTACAATGCAAGAACAACGGACTATCTGAAAA
>CAZMWN010000328.1:0-3288 GCA_964569935.1 uncultured Pirellulales bacterium | reverse complement strand
ATTGAAAGCGATGTCGAATTAGGCGGAACTGACCAGACCTTCAACAATCTCGTCGGCCGCGATATACAGAAAGCATACGGACAAAAACCGCAGATTGTAATCACTATGCCCATACTCGTCGGCCTGGACGGCCAGGAAAAAATGAGTAAATCAAAAGGCAATTACATCGGCGTAACCGACCAGCCGAATGATATGTTCGGCAAGATCATGAGTATTTCTGATGATATGATGGAGAATTACTTTACACTTTTAACCGACCTGCCGGATGATGAAATTGCCGAACTTGTCAATCCGGACAAAATCCATCCGAAGGAAGCGAAGGTTCTTTTAGGTAAAACCATTGTCACCCAGTTCTATGACAAAACAATCGCCAATGCTGCCGCCGCCGAATTCGACAAGGTTTTCGCCCAAAAACAACTGCCCGACGATATGCCGGAATTCGAACTGCCGCCAAAGCCGATTTCCGTAAAACAATTATTACTTACCTGCAAACTTGTTGAGACCGGCGGCGAAGCCAAACGCTTATGTGCTCAGGACGGTGTTTCCATAGATGGCAATAAAATTTCAGACCCGAATGCCCAGATTACCCCGGTTAACGGAATGACCATACAGGTCGGGAAAAGAAAATTCGCACAACTGAAAGTTGCAAATAAATAGGAATTTTACGAAAATGCTGCTGGTGAGTGGCACTGGAGGTGTACTGCTCCCAATGGAGAAATAGTTGGTGTCTCGACAGAAGGCTACCGAAACAAGTCTGAATGTGAGGAACACGCCCACCGCAATGGCTGGCGAGGCTAATCAACCAATCATCCAACCATAATATCGCATTGTCCTTCGGTCAGATTCTTGGTATTGTCCTAGGACGAGGTACTAATTCTTGTTCACTCGAAAAGGACATATTCTTTCCGGTTTCGCTTGGTGATTTATGTAATGTATGTTTTCATTTTTTCTCATTGCTAAAAATAGATGTTTAGCCTGGAGCAGGCCCGCCTGAGTTTTTTATCCTGACTCCATAATGGAATGCCTGCGAGCATCGCGGCTGCTACAAGGTGGACATCCACGAAACCCAGTCCGATACCCATCATTCGATTATGTTCGATGAATAAGAGCAATTCCTCTTGTTCAATTACATCCAGCATGGGAAGTGACTGCATAAGAGAAATGATTTCGGTCCTGTTACTAATATTCCCGCAGGCTAATTCGCCGATAATAAAAGGGTGTATTGCAACTCTGCCATCCTCTAACAGCTTCTGTAACCTGGAATTGCCGCTCCTTAAGTGAGAAACCCAAACCGAGGTATCAACAAGGACCATCATTTACTCCGTGTGCGTCTTCGTGGAATAACGCGAAGCTTTTTTTCAGTGCCCGCCAGCTTGGATAGCCTTTTAAAGCTTTCCTGGGCTATCAGGGCCTGCAAACCAAGTCTTACAAGAGATGTTTTTTCCTTTATACCAGTTAATCTGGATGCCTTGTTTAACATATCATCATCTATATTTAGTGTTGTTCTCATACATATAAGTATGCATAATTTATGCATACTTGTCAACTAAATTTTTGCCTTTTTTACAAATAAAATGAAAAAATTTATGCCCTAGCGACCGGATTACTCTGATTTACGGAATAACCGTCTCAGTCGGAAAAAGAAAATTCGCAAAGCTCAAAGTCATTCAATAACCTGAGGTATCACGGCTATTCAATCCATTTCCTTCTTGATTCGATTGAGGTATTTATCGCTGAAGTCGATTTTCAATTCTACCCAAAGGGGACAGTGATCCGATAATTGCCATGTCCGCCACTTGTTTCTATAGTATGATTTTTTCTCCGATTCGGTTCGTGGCTGGCCTGCTTTCTTTGTGCCGGCCTCGTGGTAATCACGCAACTTTTTGTTGCGAATAAGAGCGTGATATGTGTCATATTCCCCATTGCGAAAAACGGAACGAAAGAATCTAAATACGCCGCTATTGTTCTCACTCGGCCCCATCTCAAGCTCATTATTCTTTACCATAAAAGCTATCTGATCGTAGTACATGCTTTTGCTGACATTGCTCTTGTAGAGTTTCTCCGGTAGTGTAAATTTATTCTTCTTCAGGGCTTTCATTGTCGGGTCGCCCGGTTCAACAATGTTGAAGTCACCTAATAAAATAAAATTTTCTCCGGTTTTTTCTCGTTTGCGGAACTCCTTCGCCCTGTCGGCAAAGAATTTAGATATAGCGGATATTTCCTTGATGCGGCGTTGGTATTTTGCGCCCGAAGAAGCGCCATAGTAGAGATGCACAGTACATAAGTTGAACTTGAACCACCCTGATTGAAACGCCACCATAAATGGCGTGCGTGCAAACTGACGGTACCTTGTAATTTTCTGTCCTTCCGACAAATGAATGACATGTTTTTTCTGAGGCAGCTCAAACTTGTTACCTTTTTTTACGTCGATAACAGAACCATCCGGTAACGTGAGTTTCGTCTTTTTCGTAAACTCGACACTATGCGATTCCGGCAGCTTTATATCCGCTGCTTCACCTCCGATAGCTTTACTTAGCGGCAGTACAATTTCCCCCGCGACGTTCCGAAACATCACCTTGCGTCTGTCGAATATATATGCAAGTCGCTCCTGGTTACCACCGGGTCCTTCGGTGACATCGGTTACGATATAATCCCAGTTAGATCCAAGGATTTTCATGACCTTTTTCAGAGGTCCAATATCAGCAGTGACCTCCTGAACGGCGACAAGGTCAAACGATGCGATAATTTCCGCAATATAATGGAAAGACTCATCCAATCGCGGCCCGTGACCAAACTTATTTGAGTCGAAGTCGCGAATATTCCATGTTGCCAAGAGAAGTGTGTCGCGTTGGGTGCGTGCCGGAATATCTTTTCGAAGCTGCTTTCGCAATGCCAGCAGATGTTCAATTGTTCTTTGTGCAAAATGGCGATTCTTTCTGTTTCTCAGGTCCTTGTAAAATGGCATAGTATTTTCCTTTCCCACTGAAAAAAGATAATATGCAATTTTTCTCAACTAATTTTTCTTAACTCGCTGTATATTATTTTCATTATTATTATCCTGCCTGTCAAATACTAAATATCTTCTAAATTAAATGCTCGTAAATCATCTATAAAAAAACCGTGCAATATTTGCGTTTCTTGTATAGAATATTGTAATGGAATTGCCTAAATTACAAAAACCTCAAAAATATGTTGGCCTGTACATATTCGATTTCGGCGACCATGTGGGAGTAGGCTTTACTGCCCAGGAAATTGCTGAGCTTCTCGATAGCGAACAATATAGAGATG
>CAZMWN010000327.1:0-3311 GCA_964569935.1 uncultured Pirellulales bacterium | reverse complement strand
TACCCATACCGGTTGAACCTGGGTCGCCGACACTAAATGTCTGCATTTGGTGAACCGATCCCGGAAGTATCGGATCCGCCATGGAGACAGAAGTGGCCACCGAAGAGGCCATCAATAATACTGTCATAAAAAAAGCAATTTTCTTTAACATTTTATAAACTCCTTTTTATTGTTGATCCTTTTTTTACTTGTGACTACCGGCGATTCGTCGGCAATCAACACACTGAAATTGCCCCCATTGTCTTGTCCTTGCTTACAACCTCCTTTCTCCTCATCCTAAAGTAACCAGAGTTTACTTTTTTTTAGAAATCCATTTTCTTTAACGATTATTTAATGACCGTATGGTCTAACTGTTGCTGTGGACTAAATCCCGCCATCTCGTAAAGCTCCCGACTGATTTCAATTCCGGGTTGCTGTTTTATCTCATCTTTATCTTTAGGCAAAGTCGGTACGGCCTGTGGAGTTTTTGCCTTGGATACCTCAGTTTTGACTTTGTGGTTTTCCGTGACCTTAGTTTGCTTGGCTGCGGCATTTGCATGGATTTTGTCATAGAACGACTTAGGAATAGCTCTTCTTTGAATAGCCCGCGGCTGATAACGGTAACATTCTGCACTGACCATTGCCACACCCTTGCCTTCAGTTATTCCGTTTGAGGCGCCGCCAAATAGAGAAAGAGAATAATTGAGCTGGCTGTAAGCGCCAGCGGCGGTTGGAAATGAGAAATTAGAGCCCACTGTAATACCTTTCATACCGCCGGAAATAATTATCATATCGACATCCCAAGGCAGGGTCTCTGCGACAGCGGCCTTATAGACCTGGTCCCAGTTGCGTTCTGATTTGCCTTCCAGGGAAACTCGGCCAACATACGCAAAGCCTAAATCTCTCAGTACGTTCCTGTCTATATTCGAATCGATGAATATCATGAGCGGCTTGCCTTCTGGCCGGCGTTTACGCTCAATGGAGCTTGCAATTTCAAATCCCCTGCCGTGATGGAAATTGTCCGGTCCTCCGAATACGACGGCGACGTTGTTTATAATACCGCCAATGAAGTCTAATGGTCCATCGTGAGGAATCGATGTAAGAACGTACTTGAGTTCTTTCATATCTTCTGAATTTTTGGGATAGACTATTCGTTCGTATGCCATATTGCTGCTGGGGCCGTTTGGGAAGTACGTCTGCAAAATACCCCAGCCGCCGTGTGTCCAAGACGGCAAATACGGCATGAATGTTGAAATCGGCGATGTACGGCCCTTGTAGTTGGATATTGAGGTGGTGTTGATAGAAGAGATAGAGCCGGAGGATGCATCGCCCCCTTCGGAGGTAGAATCAGCGTTGCCTCCCTCGCCATAACCCCAACCCTGACCCTGCATAGTTTGGGTGTTTGTAGATATAACATCATTTGTGGAAGATACAATTGATGGATCGCTGCTTGTTCTGCCATAGACACTGAAATATTGACAACATATAAGCAGAAAAACGGCAGATAATAAAAAGCTAAACTTTTTCATGGTCATTCTCCTTAATATAAAATCCTTTTCTCTTTTTGGAATAATCCCTAAAAGCCCTCCTGGCTTGTCATGATAAGCTTTGTTTTGCTCTTACTCTTACCGCCTCCTTTCTTCGTACTGGATTCCCGTTAAGCGGTGTTTTTTGTACATCTACTGCAATAACAGGCGTTTTAATCATCCTTACTTAGCGTATTTTGGGCATCAATTGCTAATCAATCAGCACACTCCGTATGCAGTAATCCATTTGCTGAGTACTGCTGAAGATGTAGCCGAAAGGCCTTATTTTATCGGACTTGTTATTTTGCAAGGAAAGTTTTTTTTAATTGTTGTATCTTTCCGATGTGTTTCTACACAACACAGGTTTGCTTTTGATAATGTAAAAACATTGTTAAGTCCTTAATAACAAAAGGTTATGTAAAATAGCAATATCGAGATAATGAAATGGAAATACGTTTTTTAGAAAAAAAACGGGTATATATGACTACAGCAAGAAAACACCGATTGCCTGTTAGATTTTATAATGGAAGGTAAAAAGGGTTGAAAGAGACAGTAAGTCACTCACTTAATAGGAGGTTATAGCTAATATCGATGGTATAGGCAAAATGTTACACGTGTCTGTTTAGAATAGGGTAAGAATAGTATATTCAGAAAACATAAGAAAACAAGCCGCTTTCATATGTAAATATGTATTTATCCGAAAGGCTCAAGTTGTACATATTATCAGCTAAATGAATAGGTATATCAAAGGCAGGATTAAAAAGTAGTACATAATTAAGAGCCAGAGCAGTGTGGTTATGTAGATTCATTGGTTCTTAGAATGAAATGGAATTTGCTCCGAGTATAACAGGCATGAAGAAGTAAAAATCAACAAACTCAGACTTTTCATATTGTATATAATAAATGTTTATTGTCGACGTATAGCGAAGAAGGCAAATCAGCCGCACGAATTTCGTGGAGAATGATCCTTTGAAGCAAAGGTTCCAAACAGCTCTGATTCTTCCTTAAACGAGAATCATTATCTTATATGTTCGAAGGATAAAGAATTCCAGCGACATCGGCTGAGGCCTCGGCGCCCAATGTATCGTCCTCTGTGTTGTTCTCAAATGCACATTATGCTACCAGAGCATCAGTGCCGGGATCGACCGGTTATATTTCCGGTGGCGGCGTCTTATATAAACGAATGTCATCAAATAATACAGTGCCTGAGCTTCCGGTTGCACCGGTCCTCTCAAAACCAACACTAAATGTTGTGACATTACTGAGATTCACACCAAGAGATGCAAGATCGATATTCCACTGTGCCCATCTGCTTATCGCTATATTACCTGGTTCACCATCATATACCACCTTGGTGCCGTTAATCTTTACATACATCTGCTCAGTTACTGCATTGTTCGGATCGCCATAGAACCATAACACCAATGCCTGGGTACCACTTCTGGACCAATCGGGCCCGATTGTTAGGTCATTAGTGCTCACTGTAACCTCTGAATAGCTTGCAGTGCTGTTATCATACAATAATGGAGCCGACTGATTGCCATTGTGAACGATATTTATCTCAACAAAATGTTCATCATCAGGAAAATACGGGTCTGGGTAACCCATTGTCGAGCCGTTTGTTGTCGGATTCTCGAATCCATCAATCCATGTCAAATATATCCTGTTGCTACCCTCTTCTCCGGGTGTAATATCATTGTAGGATTCAAAATCATCAACAATAATATACTCCTGCACCGTAAAGTTCCATATATCGCCTTGCCATATTGGAGTGGCCTCGGCGTTATTAACCTCATCGATGCGCCA
>CAZMWN010000326.1:0-3354 GCA_964569935.1 uncultured Pirellulales bacterium | reverse complement strand
TAGTTCAAGTTCTGGAAGCATCTTCAAAGTCATTAAAACAGGGTGGTGCAGAAGTCAGGATTTCTTACTAAGGATGATATATGCAGAATGAGACTACAACCACGCGGAGAATTGCACCTGATGTCAAATTAGGCAGAAACGTTACAATATATGACTTTGTGAATTTGTACGGGTGTGAGGTCGGCGATAACAGCAAGATAGGTACATTTGTTGAAATACAAAAAGGTGCAAAAATCGGTAGGAACTGCAAGATTTCCAGCCATACATTTATATGTGAAGGTGTAACGATAAGTGATAATGTTTTTGTGGGTCATAACGTTGTTTTCATTAATGACCCCTATCCTCGCTCAACAACCGAGGACGGTAAGGTGCAAACAGATAATGACTGGATTTGCGTACCCATACAAGTGGGAAAAGGAGCATCAATCGGCTCAAGTGCAACCATTTTATGTGGGATTACTGTGGGTGAGAATGCTATTATTGGCGCTGGTAGTGTTGTCACACGAGACGTACCTGAAAATACAATTGTTGTTGGGAATCCAGCGCGGATATTGAGAAGAATCGATGAATCAAAAGGCCACCATAATGAAAGTACCGTATCTTGATTTAAAAGCCCAATATGAAACCATTGCTGATGAGATCACAACAGCTTTACAAAAAGTTCTGGACAATAGTGCCTTTGCAGGCGGGCCCTTTGTAACACAATTTGAAAGGGAGTTTGCAGCTTTTTGTCAAAGTGAATCAGCTATCGGCCTCGGCAGTGGAACGGCGGCTCTTTGGCTGGCCCTAAAGGGATTAGGAATAGGAAACGGCGATGAAGTTATAACCACTGCTAATACTTTCATTGCTACCGCGGAGGCCATCAGTGTGTGCGGCGCCCGGCCGGTGTTCGTCGATATCGACGAGCAAACGTACAACATAAATCCTGAACTTCTTGAAGCAGCTATTACACCAAAAACAAAAGCAATCATACCTGTCCATCTGTATGGACAGCCTGCAGATATGGGGAAAATTGTAGAAATCGCCAGGGCACATAAACTGTTTGTTATAGAAGATGCCTGCCAGGCACATGGTGCTGAATACAAAGGACAACGAGCAGGTTCGATAGGCGATGCCGGCTGTTTTAGTTTCTATCCGGGAAAGAATCTCGGTGCATATGGAGAAGCGGGGGCCGTTGTAACAAATAATCAGGAGCTCGCTGATAAGATAAAGATGCTTCGCGATCATGGCCAAAAAGAGAAATATTATCATGCGATGGTTGGCTGGAATTGCCGAATGGATGGATTCCAGGGAGCTGTCCTGAGTGTAAAGTTAAAACATCTTGACCAGTGGAACGAAAGCCGCCGAAAAAATGCTGAACTTTACAACTCGCTTTTGGCAGACCTGGATCCCATAGTCACTCCATTTGAAGCTAATTATGCCAGGCATGTGTATCACATTTATTCTATACTAACAGAAAATCGCCAACAGCTAATGGACTCTTTAGCAAAAAAACAAATATTCTGTGGTATCCATTATCCGGTACCGCTTCATTTACAGGACGCTTACAGTTCGCTGGGTTACAAAAAAGGCGATTTCCCGATTACGGAGAAATGTGCAAGCCAACAACTTTCACTGCCTATGTTCCCTGAACTGACCTCCGAACAAATTGAATATGTTGCCGAAGAGATAAGAAACCTTATATGCGTACAAAAATAATTTTATGCAGAAAACAATATTGAAAAAAGTTGAAAAAGAATTAGAGCGTTTCAAGAAAAAGCTACTATATTCGGGCAAAAAGCATAAACAGCTTGAGGAAATCCAATACAAGCTGGAAAATGTGTCTTACGAAATCTACGATAAAGTTACAAACGGTAGCTTCCGCGTTCAAATACCAATAATAAAAAGTATAAACGAAACACTGGACAAGATTTTGCGGTCCAAATGTTCCCTGTCTCGTTTTGGTGACGGAGAATTTGGTGTTATGAACGGCAGCCGTATTAATTATCAGAACCGCAGTCCCGAATTGGCTCAGCGGTTGAAAGAGGTGATTGCGTCAGATCCACCAAATTTGCTAATCGGCTTGCCGCCTTGTTTTGGATCTTTGGATGGTTTTATTCCTTCCACAATTGATTTCTGGCGTAAATGGATGTTTAAAAAAAGACAGATGACATATTCGGTTCTTGATATGAACCGTGTTTATTACAACGCGTTTTTTTCCAGAGTCTATATGGCTTTTAATAAAACAGACGAACATTACATCAGTTGTGGGCGATACTTTGAGAGAATTAAAAAGATATGGGCAGGCAGAGACGTTGTTATATGTGAAGGCGTTGGGACTCGATTCGGTATGTTTAACGATTTATTAGACAGTGCTAAATCATTATCACGCATTCTTTGTCCGGCTCGCAGTGCGTTTGATAAATTCGACGAGATTTTATCAGCTTTTAATGATATTAATCCAGACAATCTTATATTAATTGCTCTTGGACCGACAGCGACTGTTTTAGCCTATGACTTGTGCAATAAGGGATATCAGGCAATCGATATTGGACTTCTTGATGTGGATTATGAATGGTTTCTGAAAAAAGATCTGCAAGGCAGGCCTTTGAAGATTAAGTATGTTGACGGCAGCAGCGAAGGCAGAACAATTCGACGGCTGGAAGACCCTGAATACAAAAGGCAAACCGTAAAAATAATAGCTTAAAGGATAAAATAAATTAAGGATGATTTTTGTTCGCGGAGCAACCCATCTAAGAATCAGGCTGAAGAATCATAGGTAGCACTAATTGAATTTAAAAGCCGAAAACTCTTTATATCTTATGCCTTGTGAGAGTAGCTATAATTTGAAGGAACATCAAAGATGAGTATGGATTCCAATACTGATGACAGAAAATTGGGTAATGACAGATTTCCTCATTTGAAAGAGAAGGTCCGGAGGCTATTGCTGCTTATATGCTCTGTTGGTCTTACGCTTGTTGTGTTGGAAATAGGTATGCGAATCTGGATATGCAATTTTGCAGGAGAACGACATGTCTTAAAATATGCTTCTTTAAAACAGTTGGAAAAAAAATATTCCAATATTAAGCCAAGATGGTCGGTTCACAGATATTTAGGCCATTACCCAACTCCCGATTACAGCAAGGGTGAAAACAAACACAACTCTTTGGGATATAGAGCAGACGAAATAGCTATACCAAAACCAGAAGGGCAATTCAGAATTGTTTGTTTAGGGGGCTCCACTACTTACACAACAAGTATTGACAATTATCTATTGTCATACCCGAATCTTCTCGAAAAGGAGCTGCACGAACGCGGCTTCAAAAATATCAACGTAGTCAATGCAGGAGTGGGCGCTTATACCAGCTGGGAATC
>CAZMWN010000325.1:0-3377 GCA_964569935.1 uncultured Pirellulales bacterium | reverse complement strand
AAAAAAAAAAA
The DNA here is from genome assembly GCA_964569935.1 of uncultured Pirellulales bacterium. Classification (GTDB taxonomy): domain Bacteria; phylum Planctomycetota; class Phycisphaerae; order Sedimentisphaerales; family Anaerobacaceae; genus JAFGPS01. The sequence goes on along the minus strand of CAZMWN010000325.1, from coordinate 3,366 downwards.
AACCAAACAACCATTCTGGGGTTTGGAAGGCGGTTCATCGAAGTTGCGATTCGATACGAAGTTAAAGAAAATACTCAGTAAAATTTTACCAGTGAAACATCGTTTAACAAAATTAATTGAAGAAAATAAGGATATTCAACAAATTTATTTGGACATTGCTGTTATGCCTCCGGAAGGTTGCCTAATAGCTGAATACAATTTCAAAGCGGATTTATTAAATGAATTTACGTCATGAGGAATTGATGTTGCTCTCTCAATCCATATACCTTCTGACTTAAAAAAAATTTTTAAGAAAAAAAAACGGCGGGTGGCGGCCACTAAGCGAACGTAGTGAAAGGGTCCCCATTTTGCAATCAAACAGCAAAATGGGAGCTCCGCAAAGTGGATGGCCGTTTTCTTAAATAACGACAAGGTTTCCTTGTTGATTCTGTATTTCCTGAAACATTTTTACCATCCACTTCATTCGTTTCACCCCTTAGGGGCAAGCTCATTCAGTGGCAGCCACACAATAAGTCAGAAGTTAAGGACAATTTTCAAAGATTTCCGGGAATCTCCTTGTATGCCCGCCGGGCAGGAGTATGATAAATAGTTAGCCAATGGAATGGACCAAAATAGCGGATGGAAAATACAAATCAAAATTCAAAATTTAGACCTATCAGTTCAAATTGATACAGCCAATTAGTAAATCAGTTTTTTAGAGAAATTTTCTTATGGATGCCTTTGGTAGGAGATTGATGATTAGAAGCGTTAGTAGGCCAATTAACTTATCTGCTAATTCGCTAATCCTCTTGGATTTGTCCGTGTTAATCCGTGAAATCCGCGGTTCGACAAATGTCGAGAGTTCTCTACAAATCGGGGTGTTTTTTTGCAAAACAAACCCAATTATTTTGTACTGCGTTCAGTGTGCTGCGTATTGTGTAAAGGAATATAAGCTTTTTGAAATAAAGATATTATGGCAAAATCCGGCGTCGTCTGCGACTTTGCCTGGACAAGGGAACAAAGCCAAAACAAAGCCAATTCAAAGCCAATTTACCCCCAGCGCAAGGCTGGGGGCTAAACGGGGTTGACCGTGGCCATGGAGGCCACGGCTAAACAATTTGAAATACCTGCGATTTCTTGGTATCCTGCTGCAATATATGAAGCTAAAAGTAAGTAAATCACGATTAGAAGGCAGCGTAGCAATTCCCGGCTCAAAATCGCACACAGTACGAGCGGTTGCAATCGCCTCCTTGGCTGAAGGTCAAAGTTTTATCCGCCGACCGTTAAGTTCGAGCGATACACTCTCTGCGGTGGCCTGTTACCAGGCTCTTGGCGCCGAAATTGATACAACCGATTCCGAGTGCTGGAAAGTGACCGGTACAGGCGGGAAAATTGCCGTTCCGAAAGATATTATCGATGTGGGCAATTCCGGCACAACGCTGCGGATAGCAATGGGTTCGGCCGCCTTAGTTCAACCCGGCCGGATCACAACTTTTACAGGCGATGAACAAATTCGCAGTCGTTTTGTCGGGCCGTTGTTGGAGTCGTTGAACGAGCTCGGAGCAAAATGCGTCAGTCTGAAAAATAATGGTAAGGCTCCGGTCGAAATAACAGGAAAACTAACGGGCGGAAAAACATCCATTGCCGCAGTGACGAGTCAGTATCTCTCCAGCCTGCTTTTATGCACGCCTCTGGCGCCGAAAGATACCGAGATAGATGTTACACTGCTCAACGAGCCGGGATACGTTCAGATGACTCTTGACTGGCTGAATAAACAGCAAATCGAATACGAGAATCAGCAGATGAAGAAATTCAAGGTCAAAGGTAATCAGAGCTATAAAGCTTTTGATTTACCAATCCCTGCTGATTTCTCCAGTGCCACGTTTTTTCTTTGTGCAGCAGCCTTAGTGGCGGATGAGGTTACTTTACTCGGCCTGGATTTCTCGGATTCTCAGCCGGACAAAGCCGTTGTGGACTATCTCAAGGCAATGGGTGCTGATATCGAGATCGGGCCTGATTCAGTGAAAGTAAGAGCATCGCAACTCAAGGGTACTGAAATAGATATGAATGCGACGCCGGATGCACTTCCGGCTATGGCCGTTACCGCTGCTTTTGCCGAAGGCCAGACTCGCTTGGTCAATGTATCGCAGGCGAGAAATAAGGAGACCGACCGAATTAAATGTATGGCTGAAGAGCTGAAAAAAATGGATGTAGATGTTGAAGAACTCCCGGACGGCCTTATAATATGTCAAAGTAAAGCCAAACCGGCTGAACTACACGGCTGGGCCGACCATCGAATCGTGATGGCTTTATCTTTGGCTGGCCTGGCTCTGGACGGCCGGTGTGTTATCGATACGGCGGAAGCTATGAACGTGACGTTTCCGACATTTACGGAGCTGATGAATAGTATCGGCGCAAAAATGAAATGTGAATAAGAGAGTTCAAAGAATAGAGGAGAATTATAAATGTTAGGTTGTCATATTGGTCGTTGTTTTCAGGTAACAGTAGCCGGCGGTTCTTATCAGGAGGGGCTGACTTCTGTTTTACAGGGCGTTCCGCCGGGACTTTTATTGACCGAACAGGAAATATACGGCGACTTGCTCCTTCGCAAGCCTGGCGCCGATGAATTGTCCAGCCCGCGCAAAGAGCCGGACCTGCCGATTATCTATTCCGGCCTGAATGCGGCCGATACAGTCGAAAACGCCGGGAACAAGAACCATACCAACGGTACGCCGCTGGTAGTACTGATTCCGAACCTGGACCGGCATTTCATTCATATAAAACAATACCAGGACACCAATCGTACACCGCGTCCGGGTCATGCATCCTATGCCACGTTTATGAAGTACGGTCCGGATGACGATGCCATCGGGGCCGGTATTTTCAGCGGCCGTTATACCTCGACAATAGTGGCGGCCGGATATATTGCAAAAAAGGTGCTGAAAAGGTGCGGGATTGAAGTGTTTTCCTATGTCAGGGAGATTGCCGGTGTTCGTTGTCCGGAAGTTAAGGCTGAGAAAGCCTTCAAATATACAGAAGACTACAAGCAGATGCGCCGGGACCTTGATCCGTTTTATCAGGAAGTCTATGCCAAAGGCCGGATTAATATGGAGATGAGATTTCTTGAAAAAATGGCGATCCTGGCCGAGATTGAGAAGGAAATCGATGCTATCCGGGATAAAGCTGCGAAAATCAAACCCGATGAGATTAAGGACAAATACGGTGTGCACGAGATAGTCAATTGTCCTGATATCGATGCCGCACAAGCGATGGTTGATGCATGTAACCGCGTATCGGCCACCGGCGATTCGGTCGGCGGCGTGGTTGAAGTAGTCGTCACAGGCGTTCCGACCGGGCTTGGCGAGCCGGTTTTTTATAAACTCGACG
>CAZMWN010000324.1:0-3425 GCA_964569935.1 uncultured Pirellulales bacterium | reverse complement strand
GCTCAAGTTTGTACATGACCTTGCCGGCGGTCCAGATATCGTCGTACATTTCCGGGGTAATGCCCAGGATTGTCTTGTATGGTTTTTCTTTATATGTGATATGCACTTGTTCGGACAGGTCGGCGGCCTTTTCCCATGTTTCGAGCACGTCCCCGATGAAGATTCCCCTGAGATCGTTTTCTAGTGCCACTATGGCGAAAAGTTTGCGGGGGACGGTAATCAGTGACGCTGCCTTTTCAACAACTTTTCTTGTCGGCGTCCATTTACTGCCGTTTATCAGCGGGTTGGTTATTACGGCACCAAGCCAGTGGAAGAAATGGATAATCTCATCGCCTGCAATTCCGGGAAAGATATACTTATGTCCGCCGGAAAAGCCGACAACTTCATGCGGGAACACAGGGCCTAAAATGAAAAATTCGTCGTAGTCAAAAATCAGCTTATTTATCCTGGTGTCAACCTCCTCGCGAAACAGCCCGCCGCTTATCTGCTCGATTTCGTCGGCGGAGATTTTCCCGATAGATTTGAAAGTTTGCGGTTTTTCCCATTCGTGATTGAAAAATTTTACAGATGCGTACTTACTGTTGCGCTGTTCGGCGGTCAAACCGAGCCTGGCGCAAATCTGTTGTTCGCTCATAGGTTGATGTGTTCCCAATGCGACAAGGCAATCGAGTGCTTTAACCTTTTTTCCCACGCAGTCGTAGATGATTTTGAATATGTCGCCAACAGGCCCCGAACGTGTGTTATCGGGGATTATCATCAGGATTCGCTTGCCGGTATAGTCGTTTTGTACAAAGAACTTAGCAATTGCTTCGCGGGCCTGCTCGTTCGTAACGTTACTATCTTTATTTTGTTGCTGAATAACCATTTGCCTTATCATTTATATTGTCATAGAGATGAATATCTACCTTTGCCATGGAGGCAGTTCAGGCAGATACGAATCGAATTCGGCGATTAGCTGTTCTTCGTATTTGCCTGCGTATTGGCCGTTGATAAATTTATCGAAAGCCTCATCATGAAATCGCTTCCACGATTGGACCTCGTCACCGGGATTGATTGGATAAAAAAGTGCATCATTTGCCCTGGCGGCCTTCATGTCACCCGGTGCGTCACCAATCATCAAGACGCGATTCTTTTCATATCTGCCTTTAGTGGCATACTCAAGATGCTGGGCTTTCTTGCCCATCTCCTGCCCGGCAATTACCTCGACATATTTTGCTATGTCATGTTCTTCCCACTCGCGTGCCAGGGCTTCATTAGGCGTCGCCGAGACAACGATGGCATCGGCTAAAGGCTGGATTTTTTCCAGGGACTCCCTTACGTATGGAAACGGCGGCATACCTTTTACAGTTTCTCCGATAGCCCAGTTAACTCGCTCGCTCCATTCAAGTGCATGTTCCAGCTCGCTCTTGACCTCCGGATTCTTCGCTGCCTCGATAGCCTGCTTGAGACCGTCGTTACTTAGCAGGCTATTAGGATCATCGATCCATGCGAAATAGTGCGGATACTGTGGAACCTTGAAATTCCTGGCCTTGGTCATCGGATGGCCCGGCAGAAGCTCGGCAATAATGCGCTTGGCTGTTTTATGTCGGTTGGCGCCGCGAGTTTTTGAAAACAAATCCGCAAAATCCTTGCATTCGCGAGCCGCTTGGGCGACCGGCTGCAGGCCGAAGTAAGCAATCAGCCACGGACAAAAACACTCCCGCTGCTTGATTCCCATCGTATCGAAAGCGCAGCCGTCAGAATCAATACCTACAAAAAACTTGTGCTTGGGCACAAATTCCTTCAAAGGTTTCGCCGGGTCAATTTCCTTCATTTTTGTTCTCCGTAATAATTGAAAATGCAAACTTTATTGGGACCTCGTTTGTTACCTCTAAATCCTTTGTCCGGCCTTAGCGGTATATTCATGCCGTCTGTTTCCTGGAGCCAGTCAAATAATTTTTTATTCAATTCAGTCACCAGTTTTTTATGTTTAGGATCGTCAATAAGATTGTTCATTTCCTCCGGGTCATTCTGAAGATCATAAAGTTCATCGGTGTCCCAAATGCCGTGATAATGCAGGTATTTATATCTTTCAGTGCGCACGGCATGAACCGTTGGTGTCTGTGGATAGTTTCTTTCCCAGTAGTATTCGTAAAATATAACGTCACGCCAGGGAACTGTCCGGCCTTCGAGTAGTGGCAGGAATGACTTTCCATCCATGTCATCCGGCATTTGCAAACCTGCTGCTTGCAGTATCGTAGGGGCAATGTCGATATTCTGCACCAATTGTTTGACTTTCGTTCCGGGCTTTATGATTTCCGGACACCGGGCCAATAACGGCACCCGCATGGATTCTTCGTAACCGTGGCGCTTGTCGATCAGACCGTGCTCGCCAAAGCTAAAGCCGTTGTCACCCATATAAAATACGAGCGTCGAATCTGCGATGCCCATTTCTTCGAGGCATTGTAATACGCTGCCTATGCTCTCATCAACGCTCAGCAAGGTCTCGCAGTAGCGCTTGTAGAAAGTATCGAAGTCCATCAGGCCGTGGTACATATAATCCACGCCGTGCCAGCTATTGCGTTGCTCTTTGACCCACCGAGGTCTGCCCTTGTAATTTTCTTCGGTGTCGGTCATGCTTTTTGGGTATTCAAGTGTCACGTTCTCGTATTTGCCCAGATGCCGCTTGGCCGGCTCGAACATGGCGTGGACTGCTTTGTGTGAAAGATACAAAAAGAACGGCTTGCTTTGGTCACGTTCTTTTTTGAGCCAATTGAGAGCGTAGTCGGTTAGTTCGTCGCTGATATGTTTCTCGGCTTTGACTTGCTTGCCGTCGACATTCAGTTGACAATTGAAGTATTCGCCCTGACCTCGAAAACTGACCCACTTATCGAAACCCTGTCGGGGGCTGTCCTTCTGGTGGCCCATGTGCCACTTCCCTATGAAGGCAGTTTGATAACCTTGTTTCTGTAAATACTGTGGGAAGAACCGCGTGCCCTCCGGAACTGCGCTGTTGTTGTCAACTACTCCATGCCGATGCGAGTATTGACCGGTCAGGATCGACGCCCGGCTCGGCGAACACAGTGCGGTTGTCACATAAGCGTATGGCAGGTGTGCTCCTTCGTTGGCCATTCGGTCCATGTTGGGAGTTTCCAGAAATTTTGGTTTTCCCAGAAAACCCATGAAATCATAGCGATGGTCGTCACTCAGGATGAACACGACGTTTCTCGGCTTGCTGTCGGGGATTGTCTTCAAACTCGTTTGAGATCGGGCTGATTCTGTAACCGTGCCCAGCGCCACCGAAGCAACCCCCGCGGCTTTGAGAATATCTCTTCTTGAGAAACGATTCTTTTCGCTGTTCATCTACCTTCCCTTTGGATTTATACACCACTAAAAGCTGAGAATCCGCCGTCGATAGGGACAACGACACCGGTGACAAACTTTGC
>CAZMWN010000323.1:0-3441 GCA_964569935.1 uncultured Pirellulales bacterium | reverse complement strand
TTGCCCAGCCTTTTCGGTGTATTGCCCATAATGGTGAGATAAATACGCTCAGTGGTAATCGAAACTGGATGCGGTCTCGCGAGACGGTAATGACCAGCGAGGTTTTCGGAGATGACCTTGATGATTTATTGCCGGTTCTTATGCCGGAAATGAGTGACTCTGCATGCTTCGACAGCTTGCTTGAACTTTTAGTTCGCTCAGGCCGAAGTATGCCTCATTCTATGATGATGATGATTCCGGAAGCTTTTGGGCCGAAGTATCATATCAGCACAGATAAACGTGCTTTTTACGAATACCATTCGTCGATAATGGAGCCATGGGATGGGCCTGCGGCAATGGTGTTCACTGATGGACGCCTTATAGGTGGAACACTTGACCGTAATGGTTTAAGACCCTGCAGGTATTTAGTCACAACCGATGGTCTTGCTGTAATAGCCAGTGAAGCCGGTGTCGTTGAGTTTCCGCCTGAGAAGATCCGGAAAAAAGGACGTCTCAGACCAGGTCATATGTTTTTGGTTGATACAAGTCAGGGACGAGAAGTCTCAGACAACGAAATAAAAGGTAAAATCGCAAGGCAAAGGCCCTATCGCAGGTGGCTTGATGAGAACAGAATTGAGCTTCGTGGTTTATTTGATACTCCCAAACTTGTTGAAAGCGATCCGGAAACTATAGCTCGAAGGATGCGGGCGTTTGGATATACACATGAAGAGCTAAAGATGATTTTAATACCTATGGCTGTTCATGCTCAGGAACCGGTAGGTTCGATGGGTAATGACACGCCCCTTGCCGTCTTGTCTGAGAAGCCCAAGTTGTTATTCAATTATTTCAAGCAGCTTTTCGCCCAGGTAACTAATCCTGCGATTGACCCGCTCCGTGAAGGATTGGTAATGAGTCTGATGGTCTTTACAGGCAGGAAGAGAAATATTTTAGCTGAAACGCCTGAGCACTGCAGGCAGTTAAAATTACCGCATCCGATTCTGACCAATGAAGATATTGAGCGATTGCGTTCTGTTAGCCGGGACGACTTCAATGTTGCAACAGTTTCTGCTGTTTTTGAAGCGGATACATCCAATGCATGTGACAACCTTCGCAATGGGCTTGTATCATTAATCGACAACGCCGAACAGGCAATCAAAGAGGGGGCTTCATTGATAGTTATCAGCGACCGGGAAATGAGCGAAACTAAAGTGTCGATTCCGTCTCTTTTGGCCACTGCAGCAGTTCATCACGGTTTACTCAATCGTGGACTTCGAGGCCGGGCAGGATTAATCATCGAAAGTGGTGAGCCGAGAGAGGTTATGCATTTTTGCCTTTTATGTGGTTATGGTGCTAATGCAATAAATCCTTATATGGCTTTTGAGACACTTGATGAATTGCATCGACAGGGTGATTTACCCACCAAGATCGAGTCGATCCAGATTGCGGATAACTATATTGCCGCAATCAAGAAGGGCATCCTGAAAACAATGAGCAAGATGGGCATCTCGACACTGCGAAGCTATGCCGGTGCCCAGTTATTTGAGGCGATCGGGCTGAATAGTTTTGTTGTTGATGAATATTTTACAGGTACAAGTTCACGCATTAGTGGAATAGGCTTGAAGGAAATAGCTCAGGAAGCACTTGCTCGACATCGATCGGCGTTTGAGCAGCGCCCCGCTGGGGCGCTCGAGATGGATTTTGGTGGTGAGTATCATTTCAGACATACCGGTGAACGGCATCTCTGGAATCCGACCACGGTTTCACGATTGCAACAAGCAGTTAAATTTAATGATGCGAACGCATATGTTGATTATGCCAGAGAGGTGAATGAACAATCGCGACACTTGTGTACTTTGCGGGGTTTGTTCGAATTTGTTCCCGGTAAGGAGGTTCCGATTGACGAAGTGGAACCTGCGGAGCAGATTGTGAAAAGATTTTGCACCGGTGCTATGAGTCACGGTTCTATCAGTAAAGAGGCACATGAATGCATGGCGATTGCGATGAATCGTTTGAGTGCAATGAGTAACACGGGTGAAGGTGGTGAGAATCCATCGCGATATGTCCCTGAGCCTAATGGTGACTCGAAGAATTGTGCTATAAAACAGGTCGCCAGTGGCCGATTCGGTGTTACTGCAAACTACCTTGCTCACGCGAAGGAATTACAGATTAAAATAGCCCAGGGGGCAAAACCGGGCGAAGGTGGTCAGTTGCCGGGACACAAGGTGACCGAAGAAATTGCCAAAATGCGGTATTCTACTCTCGGAGTAACACTGATATCGCCGCCTCCTCATCATGATATATATTCAATTGAGGATTTGGCACAGCTTATATACGATCTCAAATGCAGCAATCCGGGTGTTAAAGTATCCGTCAAGCTTGTTGCCGAGGTTGGAGTCGGGACGATTGCCGCCGGTGTTGCCAAAGGCAACGCCGATGAGGTACTTATCAGCGGGCATGACGGTGGAACCGGTGCAAGCCCACTTTCTTCGATTAAACACGCCGGCTGTCCCTGGGAACTCGGCCTGGCGGAGACCCAGCAGGTCCTTGTAATGAACGGCTTACGAGATCGAATAAGGGTTCAGACGGATGGTCAGTTAAAAACCGGCAGGGATGTTGTTGTTGCAGCGCTGCTTGGAGCCGAGCAGTTTGGCTTTGGAACCGCCGCCCTGGTGACATTGGGGTGTACATTATTGCGGAAGTGCCATGAAGGCGCCTGCGCGTTTGGAATTGCCACACAAGACCCGGAACTAAGGGCGCGATTTGCAGGTAAGCCGGAATACCTTCAGCGATTTATGTACTTTGTGGCTGAAGAAGTGCGTCAGATTATGGCGCAGCTCGGTTTTAGAAAATTTGAGGATATGATAGGTAAAGTTGAACACCTGGGTGTTCATAAGGCGATTGACCATTGGAAAGCGAAGGGCCTGGATTTTTCTGAAATTTTTCATCAAACGGACGTTTCTGATGGTAGGGCGATTTGTCTAAGTTCTCAACAGCCGGTGAAAATTGATGACCATATTGATTGGCAGATTCTGGAGAAAGCAAAGCCGGCTATTGAAAAGAAAAAAAATGTCACAATTGAAATGCCGATTCGCAATACGAATCGAACGGTAGGAGCAATTCTGAGTAATCGCATAGTGCAAAAACATGGCGCTCAAGGATTGCCGGATGGCACTATTGATATTCTTTTCCGAGGTTCAGCAGGGCAGAGCTTTGGTGCTTTTCTTGTGCCTGGTATAACCCTAAAACTTATCGGTGAAAGCAATGACTATCTGGGCAAAGGCCTTTCCGGGGGTCGAATTATCGTCAAGACGCCTGAAAACTCAAACTTCATGGCGCATGAGAATATTATTGTTGGTAATACACTGCTTTACGGTGCCACCTCAGGTGAAGTGTTTATTAACGGCGTGGCAGGTGAACGTTTTGCGGTTCGCAACAGCGGCGCGGTAGCTGTCGTTGAAGGTG
>CAZMWN010000322.1:0-3486 GCA_964569935.1 uncultured Pirellulales bacterium | reverse complement strand
GAAGGAAGGAGGTATTGTCAAATCGTTAAACATTTATCCTGGGCAGATATATGTTAAAAATGGAGTAAATTAAGGTAAAAGTCTTTATCGTTTGTGTATATATTATGACATTTTTTAAGGAGGTTTATGATGTGTAAGAAATTTATTTTTTGGGCATCTGTTTTGGTACTGGTCTTCTCTTGCACAAGTTATGCCGATGTTTTACTCGGCGACTTTGAAAACGGGAGCCTGGATGGCTGGATTCCTTATCCGGGCGGCGAGGCCGTTCTGACGAATGGTACTACCGGTGTTACATCAGGTGATTCGAGCCTCGATGTCGTCGTTTCCACCGACAACTACTGGATGATTCGGTGGAGCTTACCGGGCCTAAAGGCACTCGATCTGACTAACGTTACGACGCTTGAAATGGATGTGACCATGCTCGTCGCGAACTTTGCAGATGGTATCTGGACCAAGGTTGACAAGCTGTCGATTCAAAGCGATCTCAATCCCGACTGGAGAGAGGTTCAACTTTCCGCAGTGATCAACAGAGATACCGGCGAACCGGCATCGTCAAACGATTGGGGCACCTGGTCAGGTGACCAGAACAGGACTATCGTCTGGGACATTGGAGCTGCCGATTATGACTGGACAGGCTTGGAGAATTCTTCCTACGTGAATATCAATATCGCTTTACAGGGACAAGGGCTTTTCCTCATCGACAATATTAGGTTGAATGGTGCCGAGATAAAAGATCGCGAGCTTTATCCCGTCCTCAAGCTTGACGTTCAAGACTCCGATGATGCCGCTAATGTCGAAGAAGGCTTTACGGCTTTCACGTTCGCCGACAGTGGTTCGGAAATTGATGGTATCACAGTTACAATTGATGGCTACGCCGAAGGCGATACACGTCGACGTGATGTGCCGGCCGGTGTCTCCAATGAGAATATTTATCGTGACTTTATTTTTGCACGGCAATCGGAACTGGGTGTTGGCTATACATCCGTGACGTTGTCCGGCTTGGAGCCAAATGAGGCTTACGGAATTACCATCTACTCATGGGATACCTACAGTACGGAACTTAGAGTTACCGACTGGACGGCTAACGGTGATTCTCTACTTACAACTACGCACGACGGCAACCTGGATCCACCATCAGGGGATGACCAGGCCTTTACAGGATTAGCCACAGCAGATCCGAATGGCGTAATCCTTATGGAAGCTGTTCCCGGTGAAGGTACGTTTGCAGCCGAGCCTTTCGCTTTTGTCAATGCGTTGGTTATATCCTCACTTTCACCCCCACCAATTGGTAAGATCATCTGGGTCACCGACGCAGGGATCGACCGTGATGAGGATGGCGTACAGGATGACCAGGAATGGATCGACTACCTTGAGGCTCAAAATTATGATGTTGATGCCCGACTGGGCTATTGGATGGCACTTGAAGGCAAAGATGCCAACGATGTCAATGATTATGTCGCAGAACTCAATGCTGCCGATTTGGTTATCCTCAGCCGCACTGCCAGTAGTGGTGACTATGACGATGGTAATGAACCGACTCTGTGGAATTCCGTCACCGCACCGATGATAGCCTTAAGTACATGGCATCTCAGGAGTAACCGCTGGTTGTGGATTGATTCCACCTCTGTTGTAAGAGACAATATATCCTTTATGCAAGTACTGGAATTGGATCACCCCATCTTTGCAGGTGTAGAGATTGATGCAGATGGTCTGGTTGAGCCGGTGGATCCGCAGGTGTATGGTGCAGATGTAGGCTATCGCGGGACTTGTTTTGTCGAAGGTCTCGATATGGGTAACGGCACCTTGCTGGCCAAATCCCTGGCAGAGTTGCCCTGGATTGCCGTGTGGGATGCCGGAGTTGAGTTCTACGATGGCGCCGGTCAGTTTGCCGGTGGTCCGCGTATGATGTTCGCGGCCGGCACACAAGATGAGGCGGGCGCAGTACCTCAAGGCGGATGGAACTTGACCGATGCAGGCGAGCAGATGTTCCTCAACTCAGTTGAGTATATGATCTCCCTCAATCCGGTACCGATAGAAGTTGAGAACGCCAGCTTTGAGCTTCCCGGTACCGTCAAACAGAACAACTGGGACGGTGGAACAAATTCGAAAGGTACTTTCGAAGATGTCCCCGGCTGGAGCAGCGACACAATGGCCGCCGACTCCGGCGTTGAAACCGGATGGAATGCTACTGACGGAGAATGGTCGGGCTTTTTGAAAGGCGCCGATGATTCAATCTGGCAGTTGACAAGTCATGTAATTGGAGCCGACGATGTTATTGAGTTGAAAGTGGATGCAAAGGATAACTGGGCAGCCACGACTTTACAGCTCAGTCTCTATTATGATGATGGCGGCGTCAGAGTTACCGCTGCGAGTGTAGATGTAGTCATGACAGACACAATGCAGGAGTTTTCACTGGTCTTGACGGCAGCAGATGTGCCCGAAGCCGCTGGCAAACAGCTTGGTATTGAGCTTAACAATGCCTCCGAAGAAGGCGAAAGCTGGATCGGAATCGACAATGTACGTCTGAATCTTCTCCCATGATGACGATGTTCGAAAGCCAATCAAGACTTCTTGAGAAGCGGTTTTCATAAGAACGTTCTTTAGGGAGCTGATTGAAGCATGGCTTAAAAGAAGTTTTATTTCGGGGCTTATACCGATTAATTTGTTATAAGCCCCGTTTATTTGCAAAAAACGCACATAAAACATTGAAATAAGAGGAAGGAATCACCAAAAAGCATGGTAGTCTGTAAAAGGAATGGTATCCATCATCGAAGCTGGAAAGCCTGATATTTTTCTTGACAGAAGGGTAGTCAATATAGTATAAGAATACTATTGGGTAGTTATATTCGCAGAAGCACTCTTCTGTAGATTTTCGTTTTCAAATAGGCGAATTTTAGTCTGTTATTTTAAGCTTTTCTAAAATAAAGATATTAAAGCAAAATAATGCCAGACCGCTGGAGTTGTATGCTCCGGAGTTTTTGATTTTTACCTTTCAATAACTAAATTAGTTCTTGAAGGAAGGAGGTATTGTCAAATCGTTAAACATTTATCCTGGGCAGATATATGTTGAAATGGAATGAATTGAGGTAAAAATCTTTATCGTCTGTTTCTATATATTACGATTTTTTTAAGGAGGCTTATGATGCGTGAAAAATTTATTCTTTTAATTTCTTTTATGTTGCTGGCCTTTGCATGCACAAGTTACGCCAATGCGAAGATTGTCTATGTCGATGCGACTGATGCAAGCGATCCCAATATAGCTGCCAACACCACGTTGGCCACGGGCGAAGTTTTTACGGCCGATGATCCGGGAACCGCTGGCAGCGGTGCCGATGGTCTTTGGCGTGGACGGGTCTTTGCAAATGAGGGCACTATATTCGAGTCCGGCGGTAGCTGGGAGGCTGACCTCAATACAGAAGATTGCCCGCGTTTGATGACGTCGGTCGACGTGCCTGAAGGTGACTACGAAGTGTATGTCTACTTCTG
>CAZMWN010000321.1:0-3525 GCA_964569935.1 uncultured Pirellulales bacterium | reverse complement strand
TCAAGACCGTCGCCTTAAACCACTCGGCCACTGCTCCATATTATAGAACGTATCTCGTGAATAGTATCTCGTATCTCGTCTCAGCACTCCTTTAAAAAAATCCTCCTGGACGAATTTTTACCATTTTATAACACAAAACCTGCTTTGCAAGTAAATTAGGGGCTAAATAACAGCACTATAAAGCCTGAAAAAAAATAAAAAAAATTTCTATTTTTTAGTTGACATTACATAGTATGCAATACATAATAAGTATAACATAATAAAAACATAATACACTAGATATACAAGGAGTTCTTTTATGAAATTTGAAAGTCAGTTACTCAAAGGCATCGCACCAGTGGTCGTTCTGGAGATTCTCTCCCGCGGACCGATGTACGGCTACGAGCTGAGCCAGTCTATCGAACAGCGAAGCGGCGAAATCCTGAGCCTCGGCAAGGGCACGCTGTATCCGCTTCTGTACAACCTCGAAGCGAAGAAACTCATCAAAGGCAAATGGGAAACGAACCAGTCCAGCCGAAAGAGAAGATATTACTCGATTACCGGCAAAGGCAAAGACGAGTTAGTCAGACAAAAAGCCCAGCTAAAAGAGCTGACTACCGGACTAAATCTCGTCTTCGGCGGAGCACTCGCCACCGCATAAAATATTTAGCCCCCAAATTTATTTGGGGGTTCTTACCCGGTGATATTAAATACGAAATTGAGGTCACTATGGCAAAGGAAAATAAAAAAGACCAAATACAAAATCTTCCCGCCTGCGTGTGTGAGTTTATCAACCAAGTCATCAAAAAGATGCGTTACCGCCGCAAGATCCAGAAGGATGTTCGGGCCGAATTGATAGCTCATTTCGAAGACCAGCTCAGAAACTTTCCTGCCGACCGGGACAAAGAGGAAAAGGCAAAGCAGCTTATTTCTGAATTCGGCGATATTAAACTTTTGGCCGTTCTGTTACGCCGGGCCAAAAAACGCTGCCGCCCGCTCTGGCGAACGGTTGTTGCGAGAAGTTTTCAAACAATTGGAGTACTCATCTTATGTTTTATTGTCTATTGTGTTTACATCTCTCTTGGTCAACCCAACATCAGCGTCAATTACGTCCGGGAAATAACGAACATGACAAGGCCGGTTGTGGATGAGAGCCAGAATGCCGCACCGCTATATCAAAAGGCGATTGACTTGTACAATGAGCCGCCCGATGTCGAGCTAAAAGAAGAACCCGCTTTCGCGGATGATACAGAGCTCTTGAGAGCGATAAGAAATAAACAATGGATCGAGGAATTAAGCGCCGAAGAACTGGCTTCTTTGAAAACGTGGATTTCCAGTAATGCCGAAGCAATCAAACTGTTCAAACAGGCAACCGAAAAACCACACTGCTGGTGGGAGCGAGAAGCGAAAGGTGAAATTCTTTTAAATGTCCTTTTACCGGAACTAAGGAATCTCAGAGATTTTACAAGATTGTTATCCTGGCAGGCAATACTGAAGGCAAACAACGGTAATATCGAAGAGGCTTTTGATGACTTACTGGTCTGCTATCGAGCCGGCGGACACTTTGAAGGCCCCAGGACTCTTGTCGAGCAGCTTGTCGGGTGGGCGATAAAAGCCAAATCCATAAGAACAGCTTTTACCATCCTGCAACACAAGCAAGTGGAAGGCCCACTGCTCAAAGACTTTCAGACAAATCTCGAGAATCTCATGGCCGAAGAAATCCATATTCCAGATTACACAATGGAAAGATTCTTTATATTGGATTTTATTCAGAGATGCTATACAGACAACGGCAGCGGCTCAGGCCATATGATCCCCGGTCAGCTCAGGATTATTTCTTTTTCAGATTCTGATATCCTAAATGATTTCGACAATCCTGTTCTTAATTACGGCCAATTTCTGGCATTGTCATTAGTCTCCGCCGATAGGGAGAAAATGAGTCGGCTTTTTGAAAATTATTATGATAATTTCCAGCAATGGGCCTATAAAACGCCCTGGCAGTTACATCAGGAAAATATCGATTTTGATATGGGTATCTATGAGTGGCCGCGTCTGAAACAGCTTCGTTATTGGCCCGTTATGGTCTTGATGCCGACTTTAGGCAGGGTAACCGAGATAGCACATCGCTATAAGTTAGAGTCTGAAGCTTTGACAACTATAATAGGATTATTCAGATACAAACAGGACAAAGGTCAATATCCGGATGACTTAGATGAGCTTGTTATTACAGGCTATCTCAAAAATCTGCCGATGGACTGTTTCAGTAACAAGCCGCTGATCTATAAAAAGACAGATGATGATTTTATCCTTTACAGTTTCGGCCCAGATTGTACCGATGACGGCGGCAAGCCGGTTTACTACGACGATGGAAGATATCAAATGTGGTCGGATGAGGATGCCGATGCGATATTCTGGCCGGTGCCGGAACCGAAGATTATCAAAGCACCGCCACCACGGAAACTCACATACCATCCGGAACGATGATGTTTCCCGGATTTTAAGAAAGCTATTTATTAGATTCTTTTTTGGGCTTTTGCACTTCGCCGGTCATCGGGACGAAACGAACCGGCATGACTCTTTTCTTTTGAATATCGCCTTTTTCATCTTTTGTAATTAAGAGCAGATACTGGAAGTCACGTGGTCCTCCAACGGGAAGAATCATTCGCCCGCCCGGCTTTAATTGTTCGATCAGCGGCTCCGGCACCCGCCCTGCCGCGGCTGTGCCGATAATCGCATCGAACGGTGCGTGCTCCGGCCAACCGAAAAAACCATCGCCCGCTTTGACAAACACGTTCGGATATCCCAATTCCTTCAGCCGTTTTTTGGAAATCTCTGCAAGCTCTTCGACAATCTCGATTGTATAAACTTCTTTTGCAATCTCTGCACAGACGGCGGCCTGATAGCCTGAGCCGGTGCCGATTTCCAGGACTTTGGAATTGGGGTCGAGCTTCAATGCCTGTGTCATAAAGCCCACGATGTACGGCTGGCTGATGGTCTGGTCATAGCCGATGGGAAGCGGCGAGTCGGCATAGGCAAGACGCTGCTCACCCGGCCGGACAAAGGCATGTCGCGGCACGATTCGCATCGCTTTTAGAACGTTGGGGTCTTTTACGTCCCGCGCCTGGATTTGCCGGGCTACCATTCTTTCCCGCTCTTCAATGCGCTCTTTAAATGCCGGATGCTCATGCTGCGGCCGATTCGGATCAGTTTGCTCCAATTCAGCCGGCTGATTCGCATCGACCGCCGGCTCATTGACATCGGCAACTTTATCAGGCGAAGCGAGAACTAATTGAGGTTTTGCCGCCCTGTTGAGAGCCAGGCTAATTAAGAACAGTACCAGCGGTATAAGAAAAATCAGAGATGCGTAAATCCATCTCTTTTCCGCCTTCGAATATTTTCTATTCATTTTTTTTACCCCCTGCTTTTACAATTAACGATTGACGATATAAAAATCCCTAATCATCGCTAAAATTAAGCCGCATCGCAAGTCGCGGTATTATAACAGAAGGCAGGTTCGGCGTCAAATCGGAGACGGGTAGAAAACCA
>CAZMWN010000320.1:0-3606 GCA_964569935.1 uncultured Pirellulales bacterium | reverse complement strand
AGGGTCGCAATGCGATACTTTGCCTCTTTGTTAATAGCACAAAAGGCGAGCCTTCTTCTATGGACGTTGACACTAAGGCAGTAGAAATCATCAGGGAAATTGCTGATATGGCAGATGAATCCGGTTTACGTGTGGCTTTGTATCCAGAATCGGGGTCCCGGCTTGACCGAGTGGAAGATGCGCTGCGATTGGCGAAGAAGGTGGCCCGTAAAAATGTAGGTATAGCTTTCAATGTGTGGAACCAGCAGCAGGTCAGAGACCAGAAGTATATGAAGTCACTGATAACTTCGGCTATGCCACATCTGTTTGTGGCCATCGTAGATGGTACTTGTAGTAACGAAGAAGAATGGGTAAAAACTTATTATAATATGTATGTTTTTTTAAAGGTACTCCTGAAATCAGGCTACACAGGCCCGATCGGATTGCATGGCAACGGATTCGGTGGTGATACATATGAGAATCTTGAGCGTTACATGAATTTGTGGTATCGACATTCGGAACGACTGGAAGCAGATAATAATTGAGAAATAAAAAAAATTCGGCAGGTAAATCAATGGAGACGCTAAAATTATTACGTGATTATTTTCCGACGGCGGTTTTTACGGGAAAGTGTCTGGTCTTTATCAGCGAAGACTGGCGTGTCGAATTGACCGAGCACAAAGACAGCGATTTTAGCAACGCCAGAGGACAACCTTCGATAATACGCGTTAGAATCTTTAAAAGAGCATTGAATGGAGATTTAATCCCCGGCCATTATGAAGATTTCCAGCTTGCCTCGTTGGGTGAGCTTGCCGAGCAGATTGAGAAGTATGTGCAGTTGGCAGTTGGAGTAAACTTAAGGGAAAGTATTTAATTGGATAAATAGATCCAGGGCTAAAAGCTCCGGCTGATTATTAAGATGGCTGATCTTACAGTTCGAGAAGTTGATGAGGGTGTGGTTTTTTTGGCGAAGATTGTTCCCGGCAGCAATTCACCGACGCGGATTTGCGGTTTGCTCAATGGGATGCTGAAGGTCAAGGTTTCCGCCGCACCGGAAAAGGGAAAAGCCAATCAATGCCTGCTTAAGTTCTTAGCCGGACAACTCGGCTTGAAAAAAAATGCAATTAGTATAATTTCCGGCCAGACGTCTCCAGTCAAACACATACAGGTCACAGGCCTATCAACCGATACTTTACTGAAGAAATTGAATCTCGAATAAACAGGACCTTGGTTAATGACTAACATATCGTCTCTGCCTTCGCAAAGTGTCACTATGGATGAGACTTCGTTGCGGTATATGCTGAAGCTGGCGGCACCGATGGTTATAACTACCATATCCTTTACTATCATGCAGTTTGTTGACAGGTTTATGGTCTCACGCCTGGGTACAGAAGCGTTGGCGGCGATTTGGCCCGCCGGTCTTGTATGTTTTGTGCCGGGCGGTTTTGCTATGGGTGCACTGGCAAGCCTTAACACGTATGTCAGTCAGAGTCTTGGCAGAGGAATCAATAAGGACTGCTCGAGTTATTTCTGGCAGGCGCTGTACATGGGACTTCTCTATTTTGTGGTTGTAGTTGTAATCATGTGGCCGGCGGCGCCGTTGATATTCAGGATGATGGGCCAGCCTCAGGCGGTTCTCGAGATGGAAGTAATATATCTTCGAATCATGCTTTTTGCCAATATCATCGCGGTTGTAAACTGGTCGTGCAATCAGTTTTTTATGGGCATACACAAGCCGATTATTACGATGTGCGCATCCTTATGCGGGCAGGTAGTTAATGTGTCGGCAAATTATGTATTGATTTTCGGCAAGTTCGGTTTTCCGGCAATGGGGATTGCCGGTGCCGGCTGGGGGACATTCATCGGGATGATGGTTGCGGGCTGTATAAATGTATATGTTTATTTAAGTCCGGGCATAAACTCGGCTTTTCAGTCCAGACGGACATTAGGTATTAACTTTAATAAAATGAAGGATTTGCTAAAAATTGGACTTCCTTCGGGATTCGGACTTATGGTGAATGTTGCTCTTTGGGGAGTCGTTTTGACCGGATTAGTCGGGCGATTTAATAAAGAGGCACTTGCAGCAACCAGCGCCGTGCTCTCTTATACGAGCCTGTCTGTGATGCCGGTTGTGGGTATTTCGATGGCACTGGCGGCGGCGGTGGGCAAAATGATAGGTCTGGGACGAAAAGAACAGGCGATAAAGCAGACAAATCTTTGCCTGAGAATTGCGATGGTTTATATGGGACTGATGGGAGTATGTTTTATTTTATTTAGAAACCATTTGATGTCTTTTTTGTCCGCCGATAATAAGGTAATCGAAACCGGGGTTAATATTTTGATTTGTGCTTCAGTGTACCAGGTTTTTCATGCTGCACGGATAATCTACGCAGGTTCGCTTCGAGGTGCCGGTGATACGATTTGGCTGGCGGCTATCTCGGCGGTGGGTGCTGTGTTGATACTGGGACTTGGCGGTTTATTGATGACGGTTTTTTTCCCGTCACTTGGGGCTTTAGGGCCGTGGATTGCTGCCACACTCAGTGTTATCACGGTGGGATTAGCTAATCGCTGGAGATTCAAAAGCAACAGGTGGATGAATATTGATTTGTTTAGACGTTGGTCGGTTGATGTGCCGGTTCAGACAGAACCCACGGTTGAGTAGTTGACAGGTCTATTTTTTGCAATATGGAGTGTGGTTAGTTTTTAAGCCGGCGTAATTTTATATTGCGAATTGCTCCGGCTGTCCGCCACGTTGCAATACCGAGCGGTTGAGACAGTTCCACCTCAATTCGGATATCAATATCCCTGTCTGTCGTGATGATATTTACTATCTCCTGATTGTCGAGCCGGGCTTCGATTCTATCGTCTCTGACGCGCAATAAAACGTGGTACCAACGGCCGTTCTCGAATGAAATAAACCTGGTGGTCTCATTCTCGGAAGCATCAAAACTGTCAATACTGGACAGGCCGCAGAGGTCCCCGCCCCAGCCTCCGAGGATGAGCGTGCACGATCTGTCACCGACAGGGAAGGTTAGTCCACAGAAGAAATCATTGCCGGAAACTCGCATTGCTTCAAGGCTTATTTCATAGTTCATTCTTACCAGTGGGCCGGTCCAGGTAATACCGGTCATGTAATCGCCCTTTTTGAGGAAAATGCTGCCGTCTTTTACATACACGTCACCTTGTCCGGTAAAATCAGTGATGGTCCAGTGTCCTAATTTTTTACCATCAAATAGACTTATTTCATTCTGAGCATGACATCCTGCTATAGTTAAAGTGCCGAGAAGCAGGATTAAAATGTGTAGTTGAGTATGCATCGTCCTGTATATCAGTGTTGACTTACGGTGGTTTGTAATCATCATATTTCTGTGCCTGTATGGAAAAATTGCATTGAACAAAGTCATTTTATAATCTAAACTATATTATAAAAGGGCATTGATTCGAAGTAACTAACTTTTCCAATAATTTGGAGAAATAAATAGATGGTAAATTTATTTGAGGAAATGATGAAGAAGTTTTTTTCGGTAATTTTGTGCGTTTTAATTCTCTCGTCGGTTGCTCCGGCCCGCGGACGCCAGCCTCTGGCAAATGAGAACAAACCGGGCCTGTATGCAAGGTCAATTGAAC
>CAZMWN010000319.1:0-3613 GCA_964569935.1 uncultured Pirellulales bacterium | reverse complement strand
AATAGGTCTTGAAGCGAAAAAGCAACTGGAAATGATTGGTGTAAAACAGCCGGACATAGTTATTGGTTGTGCCGGTGGTGGCAGTAATTTTGCAGGTTTGTCTTTCCCGTTTGTTGCCGACAAGATCAACGGCGCCGATATCAAAATCGTTCCGGTCGAGCCGACGGCATGCCCAACGATGACTCGTGCGCCTTTTGTATATGACTTTGGAGATACAGCGTGTACAACTCCACTTTTAGCGATGCATTCATTAGGACATTCATTTATTCCACCTCCAATTCACGCCGGCGGGCTGAGATACCACGGTATGGCGCCATTGGTTTGCCAGGCCATCGTCGAGGGTTTGTTGGAACCAAGGGCTTATCATCAATTGCAGTCGTATGAGGCTGCGATAACATGGGCCGGAACCGAAGGATTTATCCCAGCTCCGGAAACCAGCCAGGCCCTTGCAGCGGTTATTGACGAAGCCAATAAAGCAAAAGAAGAAGGCAAAGAAAAGGTTATATTGTTTAACTATAGCGGTCACGGCCTGATGGACCTGACCGGCTACGATGCATATCTGTCCGGAAAACTTACCGATTACGAACTTCCGGATGAAGAAATGAAAAAATATCTCGAAGACCTTGAAAAGCTGCCCAAGGCCCAAATGAGAAAAAGTGGTAAATGGTAAAAACTTTATGTTTTATACCTTTATCATCAACGCATATAAGGAAATAAGTGTTGTAAAACAGAGAGACATTTTTGAAAGGA
Source organism: uncultured Pirellulales bacterium (assembly GCA_964569935.1). Lineage (GTDB taxonomy): Bacteria > Planctomycetota > Phycisphaerae > Sedimentisphaerales > Anaerobacaceae > JAFGPS01. Next base: position 2,863 of record CAZMWN010000319.1, on the reverse strand, counting down.
GATAATTATGAAAAAGCAGTTATTGATAGGTGCCATGGTCTTTTTGTTCGTAGCGGCTTTGGGCTATGCTCAGGAGCCTGAGATTAAAGGTACAGCCAGCCTGACATTCACAGGTAAATATGTCTGGCGCGGCTTCAATGTTTTTGGAGCCAAAAGCGCTATACACCCGATGGTGGATTTATTTGCGCCGGACTACAGTGTCGGGCTCAGCGTTGAGGGGCACAGAGCTAATTCATCCGGATATGAAAACCTCGAGCGCTGGGACTATTCGTTGTATTACCTCGGGAAAATGTTTGAAGACGAATGCTATGCAATCAATTACAGACTTGCTTATGTGTATTATAATTTCCCGCAACAGAGCAGCCATTCAAAAGGTGGTGTTGCTCCCCCTGCTAATACCAATCCGGGCGTCTTCGACCTCCATGAGGGACATGCGGTTCTTTCTTTCCCGAAACTCTTGAAGGTCGAAGGGTTGGTCCCCACATACTGCCTTGTAAAATTGATGCCGGTAAACAGCGGTACTACAGTAGGAGCGAATTCACCGAGCGGCGGAACTGCTTCGGGCTGGGCACATATTTTCATGCTTGACTATGTAGTGCCGATGCTCTGTCCTTTCACCGGCGTGGATAGAAAAGTGAATTTTCACTCGGAAGTCGTCTTTAACGACGGCGTGGCTCCTACCGGTGCAAATGCGGACCAAGACTGGTCGAATGCCGTCTTTGGTGTTTCAACGAACTATGAAATTGAAGAAAACCTGTTTTTTACTCCGGGTTTCTTCTACCAGTCTTCGTGGGATGACTCAGTCAACCCGAGCGATGAATATTGGTTGAGCCTTGGTATATCCTACAAATTCTAAGACGATTGAAATTTTTATTCTCGATATTTCAACACAGGGCTGGTTTCTCCAAGCCAGCCTTTTTTTATAGTCTTTTTTAAAATGGTTGAGAAATTCTTATTCAAATCTGGGATCGTTGTTTGAATAGATTGAAAATAAGAAGATGTTGACGCTCATCAATACAAACAGGATGACACCGGCGATTGGGCCGATAGGTTTGGATTACCTCGCCGCCTCGGTCCAACAAGCGGGCATAGATGTAGAAGTGCTTGACCTTGGTCTGGTTGACGAACCGGATAAGGCGATGAAAGATTACTTCGATCGGCGAAATCCCGAATTGGTGGGACTTTCCTTTAGGAACGCCGATGATTGTTTTTGGCCCAGTGCCGATTGGTTTGTGCCGGGATTAAAAAGTACCGTAAATACGATCCGAAGCATGACCGATGCTCCAATCGTTGTCGGCGGCGTGGGATTTTCAATATTTGCCAGGGCAATTTACGAATATACAGGTATTGATTTTGGGATTTGTGGCGATGGTGAATCGGCAACAATTGCTCTGGTTGAACGGTTGCAGAGAACGCGCAACTTTGTAGATGTCCCCGGCCTGATATGGCGGGAGGGTAACACAATCTATGAGAATCCGCCGTCCTGGCCGGGTTCGATTTCCCTGGGAACGGCACGCAATTTTATCGATAATCCGGCTTATTTCAAAAAGGGCGGGCAATGTGGTCTGGAGACCAAACGCGGTTGCAATCGTAACTGCATATACTGTGCCGACCCGCTGGCAAAAGGGACCGGGCTGCGACTGCGAAATCCTTCTGAAGTTGCCGATGAAGTGCAGTCTTTGTTAGACCAGGGAGTAGATGTCTTGCATACCTGTGACTCTGAGTTTAATGTCCCCCGAAATCATGCTTATGCAGTCTGTGAGGAATTGAACAGGCGCTCGCTCGGTAAGAAGGTTCGCTGGTACACGTATATGTTACCATCGCCGTTTGATTCGGACCTTGCCAAGGCGATGGCGCAAGCCGGGTGCGTCGGAATTGATTTTACCGGAGATTCCGCCTGTGAATCGATGCTTAAAACTTATAACCAGCGGCATCGTCGAGAGGACCTTGCCACTGCGGTTAAATTATGCCGCGAGAATAATATTGCCGTGATGATTGATCTTATGTTAGGCGGACCGGGCGAGACACCGGAAACGGTTCGGGAAACGATTGAATTTATAAAAGAGATTAATCCCGATTGTGCCGGTGCTGCGTTAGGCATTAGAATCTATCCTCGTACGATTATGGAAAAAATAGTTGAACAGGAACTCCGGCGGGGAAATGATGTCACTATCCGCAGAAAATATCCCGGGCCAATCGATTTTCTCAAACCGACATTCTTTATCTCCGAAGCGTTGGACGAAAATCCCGCCGAATTGGTCAAGGATTTAATTGACGGTGACCAGCGGTTCTTCGAGCCTGCCACGGAGGCCGGCATTAAGGTATCAAAAAGCGATGATGCCTCCGATTATAATTACAACGAGAATGTGTTATTGACGCAGGCAATTGAAGAGGGCGCCCGCGGAGCTTTCTGGCATATCCTACACCAACTCCGAACAAACTAATCTGATAGTAAAATAATACACTTTTTTACTTTATCTTTTTTACCATAGTCTGAGTTCATCAAGTTCCCAATTACTTTTTGAAAATAGCATTTTTTGGCTAAAAAATAAGGATTCGGCAGAAAATCACCGGTAATTTTCCATCGAAAGACCTGATTTTCAGAATTTCCTTCCAAATTTTCATTATCCAGGCGTTTTTACATAAGTAAAAGCAGAAAAAATCCATGAAATAATCATTGCTGGACCACGACAAACCTAATGTGGCCGGTAGTCGGCCGGAATAGAGAATCTAAATGAGGTGTTTTTTATAAGGAGCAGAATCATGATTATGAAATGGCTAAAAAGAAGTGTGTTTGTTGTGGGAGGTGTTTTTCTTCTCGGTGGATTGCTCTTCGGAAAGGATGTCGTCAGCTACGTGAGCA
>CAZMWN010000318.1:0-3617 GCA_964569935.1 uncultured Pirellulales bacterium | reverse complement strand
AAACGGCAAGAGTATCAAGATGCACCGCGAGATAATGAATGCCCCGGACCATTTAGTCGTGGACCACATCGACCACAACGGCCTGAACAATCGAAAGGAAAATCTGCGAGTCTGCACGTTCGCCGAGAACTGCCGAAACCTGCGAAGCAGCCGCCAAAAAACTTCAAAATATAAAGGTGTCCACTGGAATAAAGGATGTGAAAAATGGGCGGCCCAGATAACATTTGAAAACAAAAAGCACCATCTTGGCTATTTCACAGATGAGCTAGCCGCCGCACAAGCGTATGATCGGGCGGCTGTAAAACTACACAAAGAGTTTGCATCGTTGAACTTTCAACATTTACCAAGCCGCTAAGGCAGGAGTTTATCCTGAATCCGGCACATCGTCTTGACGGGAAGGAACGCCGCAGACATCTGCCTACACGGCGATTTCGCATCGTTGAATTTTCCCTTGTCGTCATTCTGAACGGGGCATTGCGAAGTAAAGAATCTCTTCTATACATTCCTTATACGTAAAGCGCGTACGCGCTTTACGTATAAGCTTTTTCTTATTATACACTACGGATAATATCTTGTTCTTGCTGAATTGCTTTTGATTCGGCAGAATAATTCTCAAAATAATGCAAAATTTTACAAAGAATCTGTTATAATGATCGTATTATGTTTAATACAAGGCAATGGAATTACATCAAAAATTGCTTTCACCTAACGCCCCGGCAGACTGAGATTGCAAAGCTGGTCTGTGACGGTTTGGATAACAACCAAATCGCAAAAAAATGTCATATCACATATAATACTTCAAGGACACACCTCGCTCATATTTGCGCTAAAATTGGTGTCCACGGCCGAGCCGAGTTAATTCTTCATCTCATTAAAGTTGCCAAACACGCTAAATGAATCCGCACCATTTTTAGTAATCCACATCGAACACGAAATCAAAAAAGTGGAAACTCTACAGATTTATAGAAATTTCTTTTCTCGGTTAAATAGACTACATACGTAAAGCGCGTACGCGCTTTACGTATGAGGATTTTTTTGTGATTCGCAAGGTAATCAATTCTGTTGATAGTTAAAATTCTAAATCAGGATTGAATTTTGTGGGATTAAATGCACATGAGCGATTTTTTAGGGATTGCATGTGGTGAAATTTTAAGCAGTTTTTTGTTCGAAAATGTGAGATGCGCTTCACGAATTACAAACCACGCTTCACGAATTTATCTATGCTGGAAACAGAATTGCTCAAAGTAAAAAGAAATTGCTGGCACTAGGTTATGAAAAGTTCTTTAATCTTACAAGTCACTTTTGGTGTGCTGTTCCGAGTTTCCTTGCAATATCATCGAGATGAATCTCACCAAGTCGAGGTTTCCGAGAACCTATAAACTGAGTTCGATCTAAATACTCAGAGTCTTTCCTTTGAACTTCATGGATGAATATTTGACAAATTTTCATTCCTGGTTGAATCTCAATTGGGACTTGGCCTACATTACTTAATTCAAGGGTCAAACACCCTTTAAATCCCGGATGCACTCCGGTTGCAGTAGCAATAATAAGACCACGACGACCCCACGTGGATTTACCTATAACATACGCCCCCAAATTAGTTGGCAAGCGGATCCATTCGAGTGTTATACCAAGAATGAATGTTCCTGGGTGAAGATAATATTGATCACCAAATGGAATATAATGAGTTTTTGAAAGTTTCCACTGTATCTCACTTTCTTCAACCTTTATGTGTGATTTGCGAGCTGGACGGAGAGTAACAAACCAAGTACCAAGTCTAAGATCAACAGATGCTGATCCAGATTCGTTCAATTCTTTCAAGTCTGGTTGCGGGCTGATAACAAGAGGATCTTTTGTTTCAGGATTTTCACCATCCTTTAGATATGTTGTAATAATCTCTGAATTTAAAATCATGTTCTACCTTTTAAAATCTGCTCGACTTCAAATATCTCGATATTCTTGAGAACCAAGTCCTTTAGGATCTTGTCCTTATACTATACAACCCCTGATATTTCTTTCCAAAGATCTTTATTAAGGTATGCCTGCCATGCAGCATTTAATATGTCTGGAAGACTTTTACATTGCGATGTTGGTACTACCAGTTCGAAGCGTTTATAAATTCTCTCACTTTCATCGTGGTTTGGTCTTGATATATTAGTTTTAGAGATAATGTCTTCCGCCTTTGAAATGAGTTTCTTAGCTATCTCATCGAGCATGTAATCAGAAATGGATAAACGTAGCTTATCCGTAGTAGAGAGTTGCGGTTCTGTTCGATTTTCAAACATTTTTTCATAGCTCTTAGGAACTTCGAATTCATAAGCTTCCGCAGCTTTAACTATGTAATTCACTCTCTTCACAAGCTTTGGATATGTTGTAGGTCGTGGGCTAGATAGACAAGGAGCACACAAGTACGCAAATGCATGAAGAAATGATGTTCCATAGATTTTTAAACCAATAAAATCGCAGAAACACTCCTCTGACTGCTTCAATAACAATTCCGAAGTACGCAATAAAAATAAATTAGTGAAAGTAAAAATATTGTGACTTAGACCTTTATCAGGTTTATCAATAGAGGGGAAAAATTGGCTATATTTATCCCAGTTGTTCTTTATATACTCTGGGGCTTTTTCATAAAATATATTTTTGATTATGTTTTCTAATTCACCCTTGCTCCTTGCCCAAACAGCATGTCCCAACTCGTGGCCGCATAGTGGAATAAGGAGCGGATTTGAAGACTCTGACGCTGGTAATCCTATTAGAACAAAACCTGGGAGAGCTTTTATCTCATGATAGATTTTGGGGGAATATGTCCATTCTGAAGAAAGAAGGAGTTTTATTTCTTGACCGAGAATAATTTTTGCGATATTACGCAATGGCCCGAAAATTTCGAATGCATTTCTAACGTTAGTTGATCTTAATATGAAACCCAATTTGGGTAGGTATATGAATAATTGTCTTAATGATATGGAACATAGTTGTCTTAAGTATTCTGGATCTACATCAGTTGCGCTAAGAAGTTTAAGTGTATTCTTAAATAGTCTATCGACTCTACAGAGAGCGTCTAATGAATCACTGTAAGGAAATTCCGAGGCTTTCAATTGCTGTATGGTTTCTAAGACAGTTCTAATTCTATCGCAAGCGTATGTCACTAACAATCGTGTTCGATTGTTAGTGTCCTCCTCAGAATTCACTTGCTTCGGCCTCATCTATAGGTTCCTCGAAGGCTAAGGCGCTTCTTGATAGGGCAAGACAAAGCGAGCGCAACTTCTCAAGTTCTGGCTTATTCTGCTTTCCCTCTTCAGCTTTCTTGGTAACTTCATCAAGCAATTTTGTGATTTGTTTTGATTCTTTGATAAGTTTGTCTATTGTATCTAAATTGTCAACAGAACCAGAAGTTACCAATGCTCTATTCACAGCAACAGCAGTTGTAGGATCTACCATGAAATGTCCAGAAGTCGAAGTGCCACAATCAATTAATGAATTTTGTATCATTTTTCGAAGACGTTTGATAGCACCAAAACCATTAGGGCGTTTGTGTATAAGATTGTCAACTTCACCTGCAGCATAACATGAAACAGTTGCTAAATCGTCTTCAAGCCCCCAAGGTAGGAATTCCA
>CAZMWN010000317.1:0-3618 GCA_964569935.1 uncultured Pirellulales bacterium | reverse complement strand
CCAGTCTGCAAAGCCACGGCGGCGACGTTGAGCTGGTCGGTATAGACGAGGACAACACCGTTAATGTCCGTCTCCAGGGGGCCTGCCAGGGCTGCCCCGGGGCTGCGATGACGATGAAAATGGGAATCGAGAGAATTTTGAAAGAAAGAATTCCCGAGGTCAAACAAGTCGTTGCTGTTGATTGAATACACCGCGTTTAACCGCCGGATGGTACGCCGGGTTTCGTGACAGCTTCCTGCCTGAGAAGGCGGAAAATATTAACGTATCCCCGTTCCCATCCCACCTGCGCAACAAACTGATAGGGCAGAGTAGTTTTCGAATTACTCAATTGAGCTATGTTTTTATCCAATCCGAGCCGACGATAACGAACACTGTAATTTCTTAATCCCTCCCGCGTAGCCCAGACGACATAGGTAAGATCCTGATCATAACAGGCTTCGGTAAATTCTTCGGGACTATCGGCCTGTGGCAAAGCAATAATATCCTCGGCATATTTCTGTGCGTATATCCCAACAACCTGATACATATAAACACCCATTTTTTCACCGGGCTTTGCATTGGCAATATACCAGTCTGCTAATTGTTTGAACTCCTTGTCCCTCTGCCCGTCACCAACAAGACTGACAAGTGTAAAATGATTCGATACGACAATCAGACAGAAAAACGCCAATATACATAGCTCCCGCATCCACCGCCTTGGTTTGTATATATAAATTCGTCCGGCGAAAATAAAGCCCGCCAGAATTATTGCTATCCAGGAAAGATAAGTTGATTTCGGACTGACCGCCGATGCTTTTGACATATCGGGAACAAGCGAAACAAGCCAGATTATGGATATAATTGCCAATATTGCTTGTAAAAAAATCACAATAAATTTGGGTACTCGCCGATTTGCATCGATAAGCTTCCAGATGCTCTGCAGACCAAACAGGCACATCAATAGTGCTATCCAGAAAATGGTTGTGTGGAACCTCTGGAGAGGGTAAGGATAACGTGCGTGAAGCAGAAAATAAGGCACAAAAAATATCAACAATGCCAATATTTTCCATCGACGCTTAAAGAGTCCATAAACCATACCAAACATAAAAACGGCGGCTGCAATTATTTTACTAATACCGAATAATATTCTCGCCGATTCAGCGCCACGTGCCATAAACAAAGGCCGAAATCCGACCTCCCATAGCAATCTCATGTGCATGACAACGCCCGTTCTTTCCTCGACGGATTCGGTAAATGCCGTCGCATAATCCTTTGTGAAGACGGAGAGATAATGCCCCTTCTCCGGGTCCCAGTTGAGAAATGTCCCCAGCATCCAAATTGCCAATGGAACGGTTGCCAAAGCCGAATATACAAACGCACGAATTCTCTCTTTCCTGCTCTCGCGATATATCATATCCATTATGAAAGCGGCCATAATCAATGCCGCTCCTTCATAGCGAACTATCGTGGCAATCGATGCGGCAACGTAACACCAATTCGAACGCTTGAAAATCAAATAGAACGTCAGCAATACGAAAAATATCAGGGACGTCTCAATAATCGGCTCGGTGAGCATGTATATCACCCAATAATTCAAAATGGCGATGATTGCAAACCAGAGAGCCGCCCTGCCTACTATTTCCCTGCCGACAAGGTAGAACAAGACAAGGTTTAAGGGATGAAGTATCGCATTGAGAAGCCAGCCCGCGGTCAGATCCGGATGTTGGCCCCCCACTATGTAAGACAACGAAGCCTGTAAAAGCCCCACCACCGGAGCCTGCATGAATCGGCTTGGAACCTTAAATGACAACAGTTCATGTCCGATCCTTACAATGTCCGGAAAATCCGATATGGGGACAATCTTATGACCAAAGTATATGACCGATTGATAAATACCAAAAGCGAGAAACGCTACCATAATGAACAAATCAAAATATCTTTCCCGTTTGTGCATTTGTTCAAGGTCCGCCGGACTTAACGAATCAACAGATGCGAGCTTTGATATTTTTTTATCAGGTCTTTTCCTGGGCTTGTGAATTTTACGTTTGCTCATTTTTTATCATTCAACTTTTTGTAATTCTATTGTCTGGAACATACCCAATAAGTTATTCAGCGGCGACAATACGTATTCTATAGCCTTAATAAGTTCGTATGTAAATGAAGGGAACAGTTGGCGCAATGTTAATCCGCCGCTAAGCAGATAGCGCAATGGTGTATGATTGTGTATCTTTACAATCTTCAAAGATGGGAATTCTTTCTCAAATATTTTTCGGTCACGGGTAAAAATTATCCACGGCATTGCACCGTTGCTCTGGGAAAGGCGGCCGGTCTGCTCCAGTTCCCATTGTGCGCGAACGTCAAAAAGTTCATGATGAAAATTCTTATAAATGAATCTCGACCACAACGTATTTGCCGGTTCAATCATGACTACTTTTCCTCCATCCTTAAGGCAACGAAGTGCCTCCCTGAAGAAAATCCTCGGTTCAGTAATATGATGAAGGACATCGATCATAAAAAAAGCATCTACACCCGCCTTCTCAAAAGGCATTTCAAGAGCCGAAAAAACCTTATCGACACTCGGCAGCTCAAGAACCTCCGACGTAATCACATTACTTATTACCTCTTTAATAAAGCCGCCGCCGCTGCCAAGTTCTATAAGAATCTTGCCTTGAGAATCAGGCACGACATTCGCAAACTGTTTGTAGAAATCAATATATATTCTCCTGAGAAACGGCTTTTTCTGTATAATCCGGGCATGTAAAAGTGTAACGGCAGGATCATCGAGATTCTCGATATCCCGTAGTTCAGGAAGTTTCAGCCGGTCTATAAATCCCATAATTTGTTTATTTCATATCGAGAAATTTTTTAAGATGGCCACTATATTTCTGCAACCTAACTCATTATGCTCATTGGTGCTATTCTTTTACTAACTTTTGATAAAATGCCCCACCTCATAAACCGGTCCGAATATCGAGGGGACACTTTGCATCCGGACAACTCGCACTTCTTTTAAAATATTCCGGGCGGCATTGAGCACATCCTTTTCCGTGGAGAAATGATGCTCACGGATATTATAGCCCAACAGACGGAACATAAATACCATGAAAGCCCGCTCAATCGGGACACCATAGATAACCTGTCCTTGCGGCTTCAGTACCCGGCGAATTTCCTTAAAAGCCTGGATTTGCTCAGAAGGCTTTAGATGTTCAAGAATGCTAATCAGCAAAACTGTATCGAAATAATTATCTTCATACGACATAGACAAAATGCTGCCATTCTGCAAATGCGTTTGGATATTTTTTTTATTGAATAAATCCGAAACCTGCTCAACAGATGCATTGAGGTCAAGACCATGAATTTCTTCATACATCTCATTTAGGTTTAGAAATGTAACACCGGAGCCGAAACCCACCTCCAAAACACGCCGTCCACCCCTGCATTCGGTAAGGCATAATTCAATCCGCCGTCGATACATTCTGCCTAAAACAGGCCAGAAATAAAACCGCAACGGATCATTGCGATCCACTCCGACATATTCACGATATGGCAGCAGCCTGAGCCTGGTTAAAGGAGTTTCTCCCGGTGTATTCATTATTCTAACGGACTTTCCCCAGCCACTTGATTTTCTTAAATGCTATC
>CAZMWN010000316.1:0-3724 GCA_964569935.1 uncultured Pirellulales bacterium | reverse complement strand
CCGGTTCCGGCAAGAGCACATTAGTCAGCGAGATTTTGTTGAAGGCTTTGAAACGGAGGCTCTATCGGTCTCGAGAAAAACCCGGAAAGCATAAAACTGTTTTAGGTACTTCACAGATTGATAAGGTAATAGAGATAGACCAGTCGCCTATCGGAAAGACACCACGGAGCAATCCGGCTACTTATACAGGGGCCTTCGATGTTATCAGGAAATTGTTCAGCATGACACGGGAGGCTAAGATTCGCGGCTACAAGCCCGGGCGATTCAGCTTCAATGTCAAGGGTGGACGCTGCGAGTACTGCAGGGGGCAGGGGACGAAAAAGATTGAGATGCACTTTTTGCCGGATGTATATGTCACCTGCCAGAATTGCAAAGGCACAAGGTACAATCCGGAAACCCTCGAAGTTACCTATAAAGGCAAGAATATTTCTAACGTGCTTGATATGCGGATTGAGGAGGCTCTCGGTTTTTTTGCCAACTTTCCGACAATCTTGCGAATATTGCGAACATTAGCAGATGTCGGACTGGGATATATACAATTAGGTCAGGCGTCAACAACTCTCTCCGGTGGCGAAGCTCAGAGAGTAAAACTCTCGGCTGAACTGGGCAAAGCAGCGACCGGGCACACTTTATATCTGCTCGATGAGCCGACAACAGGACTTCATTTCGCTGATATTCACAACCTTCTCAATGTGCTGCAACGACTGACGGATTGCGGCAATACTATTATTGTTATCGAGCATAACCTTGACGTCATCAAGATGGCAGACTATATAATAGACCTCGGTCCCGAAGGAGGTGAAGCCGGCGGAAGGATTGTTGCCGAAGGTTCGCCGGAGCAGATTGTGAAAAACAAAAAAAGTTATACCGCTAAGTTTCTTAAGAAAAAGCTTTTATAATTGACTTCTAAAAGGCGGCTCGTAAACAAAAGGACAAAGATAATGTGGGAATTTCAATTAGGAGATATTGAAGACTTAAAGCAACTTGGTAGAAAACTCGGTGTTTCTATTGAGGCGACAGAGGATATTTCTGTCCTGGCTGAGCCTGTTAAAATTGGCAAGCTTGTTATACCAAATTCGTTGGCTGTTCATCCTATGGAAGGCTGCGACGGTGATTCACAAGGCAGGCCTGGGAAATTAACGGTTCGTCGATATGAAAGATTTGCCGCCGGCGGCGCCGGTTTACTCTGGGCCGAAGCAACAGCGGTTGTCCCGGAAGGCAGGGCCAATCCGAGGCAGTTGTGGATTAATAAAAACAATAAAGACAGTTTTGCTTCGATGGTTAAAGTGATACGAAGGAAGGCGATCGAAAGCATGGGGTCGGATCACAAACCTGTAATTGTTATGCAGCTTACTCACTCAGGAAGATATAGCAAGCCGGAAGGCACCGCACAACCAATCATACCCCGTCGAGATCCCTATCGCGACCCTCTTATACCTCAGCAGAAACCTGATCCAAAAAGAAAAAGCAGGATACCGGATGATTGGCCCCTTGTGACGGATGATTACCTCGACAAGTTACAGGACGCCTATGTCGAAGCAGCCGGGATTGCTTTTGAGGTCGGTTTCGACGCTGTGGATGTAAAAGCATGTCACGGTTATCTCATTAATGAATTGTTGTCCTGTTATGAAAGGGATGGCAAATACGGCGGTTCATTTGATAATCGAACCAGATTTCTCCTGGAGGTGATTGATAAAATTCATCATGAGCTTGGTGAAGATAAAACCGTCGTTACCAGGCTTGGCCTGTACGATGCCATACCGTATCCCTACGGGTGGAGTGTTGATAATGATGATTACACAAAGCCGGATTTGACGGAGCCAAAAAAACTCATAGGCCTTTTGCAAAAGCATGGCGTTAAATTGATTAATATCACGATAGCAAATCCTTATTACAATCCACATGTGGGCAGGCCATTCAATGAGCCGATTGTTGGGGGATATGATGAGCCGGAACACCCTCTGACAGGCGTTGCCAGATTAGTCAATCTGACCGGCGAAATACAAAAACAATTCCCCGATATCGCGTTTGTGGGGACTGGTTACAGTTGGCTGCGGACGCTCATGGCTAATGTGGGAGCGGCGAATAAATCGAAGGGGCTTGTGAGCCTTGTGGGTGGCGGTCGAATGTCATTCGCATATCCTGATTTTCCAAAAGATATTATTACCAAAGGCAAAATGTTCCCGGATAAAGTCTGTGTTGGTTGCAGCGCGTGTACGCAGATTATGCGTGACACCGGTATGACAGGCTGTGTTGTTCGGGATAATAAAGTCTATGGGCCGATATTCGAGCACGGCAGAATGAGTGACAGGGACAATCTTGTACGCCTTGCCTCGGACTGTCGTAAATGCCAGGAGCCGACATGTCAATTGGCATGTCCCGCCGGTATAAAGATACCGAAATTTATCAGCTTGTTCCTGGATGCTGAAGAAAAAGCGGCGTACGAAGTAATAAGGGAATCGAATATCTTTCCTGAAGTCTGTGCCTGGCTCTGTCCTGTCGAACATCAGTGTGAGGGTAATTGTCTGCAGAGTTTTATCGGAGACGGGCCTTTGCCGATTGCAGATATACAAAGGTATCTGGCGGAGACGGCTAATAAGAAGGGATGGTCAAAGTTGCGAATACCAAAAAAATCGACTGGCAAAAACGTCGCCGTTGTCGGTGCCGGTCCTGCAGGGCTGGCCTGTGCCGCTAAATTGCTCGAAGCGGGGCATACCGTGACAATCTTCGATAAGAGTACCGAATTAGGCGGTATGATTGAATCGGTTATACCGCTGGATAGACAAAGCAATTCGCTCAATAACGAAATTACAGCTATTTTCGCCGATGTCCCCGAGGATCGGATGGTATTGCATCTGGGTACCGAGTTAAGCGAAAAATTCAATCTGGATAATATAATAGAAGAAAAATTTGACGCTGTTTTTATAGGCCTGGGTCTGCCGAAAGCCGTCGGAATAAGCGATAAAGATGAAGATATCGAGGGCTTGTGGAATGCGATGGATTTTCTTTCGTCGGCCAGAGAACCGGGCAAGATGGATCTGGATGATAAATCTGTTGCAGCGATAGGTGGCGGTAATACAGCAATAGATGTTGTAGTGACAGCCAAACGTCTGGGTGCCAAAGATGTTTACCTCATATATCGCCGTTCGTTTCAGGAAATGCCGGCATGGGGCGCCGAGCGTGATACGGCGATGAATGAAGGTGTTCATTTTCTGATATTGACCCAGCCGCTTAAATTCAATCGTTCGAACGGGAAACTAAAATCGATTACCGTTTGCCCGACCCGGCTTGGCGAACCGGATGCTTCCGGTAGAAGAAGACCGGAAAATGTTGAATCGAGTGCTTACGACCTTGATATGGATATTGTTGTAGAGGCGATAGGCCAGAAGTCACCGGCCGAGCTTGGTAAAATTCTACCGGGTGTGGAATTGGTAAAGGGACTTATTATAACAAAGCAGGGGACATTACAGACTTCTCTACCGGGAGTTTTTGCAGGCGGTGACCTTGTACGGGGAGCGGCGACTGTCGTGGCGGCCGTTGCAGATGGTATGAAAGCCGCTAAAGAAATAGATGATTATATGAAACGATAAACTTTGTAGTTCTTATATATAGAGGATTTTGAAAATGAAGGAAAGACCGGTAGCAATTGTAACGGGAGCAAGTCGCGGAATTGGAAAAGGCATTGCGATGGAGCTGGCTTCGCTCGGCTTCGACCTTGTAGTGA
>CAZMWN010000315.1:0-3737 GCA_964569935.1 uncultured Pirellulales bacterium | reverse complement strand
GGGATTATCGAACAATTCTATTTCTACCCGTTTACTCATTATTTGGCCTCTCTTACTAATCCTTCACTAATAATATAATCGGAATTCTAAGGCAAAACAAGCAATAATCAGCATGGAAAATGATAAAAAAACTGTCCCGCTTATAGTCAGGTGTAATCCTGCTAAAATGTTGCATCGGGCCGGAAGCTCAGGTATATTTACTATCCCGATGGTCGTGTTATTAATAGGGAATATGGTCGCTTTCAATGAATCTCGTTTGAGTGATTTGTTTTCTAAAAGGAAGCAGGTGAATTGAATTAACCTGTTGTTAAGACAATCAAGGGTATGACCGTGACCAATGAAGAGCCGGTTTTCGGATTTGTGATGAAAGTGCAGAATTCTGTGATTAACGGCACCGAGATTTTTCTCGAGTAATTTGGCTAAAAGAGTACTGTTCTATTGACCGGAGTTGACTTGTGGCAGAAAAAAAAGCAGTAGTTTTGTTGAGTGGCGGCTTGGATTCGGCAACAACTTTTGCAATAGCTCAAAGTGAGCCTTTTCAATGCTATGCTTTGACGTTTAGATATGGCCAGCGCCATAAGCGGGAGATTGAGGCTGCTAAAAAAGTCGCTGAATCACTCGGAGCCGTTGAGCATCGCATAATTGATATTGACCTGACTGTTTTTGGCGGTTCAGCTCTTACCGATTCTAAGATTGATGTGCCAAAGGACAGGACCGATTTGGGTGACTCCGATGAGATTCCGATGACTTATGTGCCTGCCCGGAACACTATATTTTTGAGCTATGCACTTGCCTGGGCAGAAGTGTTGGGTGCCTTTGATATCTTTATCGGTGTCAATATGACCGACTACAGCGGTTATCCGGATTGCAGGAGTGAGTTTATTACGGCTTATGAAAAAACCGCCAACCTTGCCACCGCTGCCGCAGTCACGGGCATAGGCCAATATATAATCCATACCCCTGTTATAGGTATGACTAAGGCCCAGATTATTCTCAAAGGTATCGAACTCGGTGTAGATTATTCCCTGACGCATAGTTGCTATGACCCTGACCGACAGGGCAGAAGCTGTGGCCGATGTGACTCATGCCGGCTAAGATTAAAAGGCTTCACCGAAGCAGGGTTAACAGATCCGATTGAATATAAGAAAAAGTAATTTTAAGCATTCTGTTATTCCCGCGTAAGTGGGAATCCATATTCAAAAAATGCACGTAAACGAAATATTCTATTCTTTGCAGGGCGAAGGATTTTTAGCAGGTGTCCCAAGCGTATTTGTGCGTCTGGCGGGTTGCCCTTTACGCTGCCGATGGTGTGACACGAAATACGCATGGTCCGAAGAAGCAGGGCGGCAACAAACTATTACCGAAATAGTTCGCCAGGTTCAGGAATGGCCCTGCAGGTATATGGTGATAACCGGCGGCGAGCCAATGATAAATTCAGATATGCCGCAATTGGTAAAAGGGCTCAAAGATACCGGCAAGCACATAACGATTGAGACCGCCGGTATAGCTTATATACCGGACATGTCATGCGACTTAATGAGTATCAGCCCGAAATTGAGTAATTCGATTCCGAGCGAGGAAAAGTTGGCGGCGATTCATAAGAATTCGAGGCTCGACATGGCAGTTCTTGGGGAACTGATTGATAACTATAATTATCAACTAAAATTTGTAGTTGATACCGAGTCAGATCTGCATGAAATAGAACAGACGATAGAAAAACTGAGGAGAGTCGATTTGGAGAGGGTAATGCTCATGCCGCAGGCAGTTACCAGAGATGAATTTCTTAAAAAAGCTCCGAAAGTCGCCGATTTATGCAAGCACACCGGCTATACTTTCTGCCAGCGGCTCCAGGTCCTGCTCTGGAACAATCAAAAAGGTTATTGACAACCTTTTGTTATTTATTGATAATCTTATATCAAAGCCCAGGTGGCGGAATAGGCAGACGCGCCAGCTTGAGGGGCTGGTCCACTTCGGTGGGTGCTGGTTCGACTCCAGTCCTGGGCATTGGTTAGGGATTAGGGGATAGGGTTTAGAGAAAAGCATTCCATCTCTCCGAGTTCGACGTAGCAAAATTACGTTTGGCCATGCCGCTTGCAGATAGGGCTCGGTTATCCCTTGTCTTCTCCGGTCGAAGAAAATAACACTATATCGCGTTTAGCTTAAAGACCAAAAGGGAGTTTTATTTTTTTGTGATTTCAAGAAATCCAGGAGCAGTAAAATAGTAATAAATATTTGTACTATTGCAATACTTTCGAAGGTAAAAAAAGCTAATAGTCTTTCGTTTATAAACTTCTCCCATCCCAATCTTTTGAGCATTATGAGGGGAGTTATGATAATTTCTATTATTAGCACACATACAGAAAGATAATAAAAAGTCTTTTTCTTTTTTCGAGTAGCTGCCGTTAAAAATAGCAAAGGAACGATACCGAAAATTGCGGATGCGGTTATCGCCCTTGGTGCACATACTAGGTCGTTCTTTAGATAAACAAAAAATAAAATTGGTGCGAATAAAACCGTGCAAATAAAAGTTACATATAATTTACTCATTTTCAATTCTCCTTTTTAATTTTATTAGAGGAATGATTTGTCGAATTTCGCCCACATTTTTGAACATGTTTTTTGGAACAGGTTATAAATTGGCCTTTGGTTTCTTTTATATTTTGGCAGCATGACTTTTTTGAGTAGTTTTTACACATGATAATCTCCCTGGAATATATCTTTAGTAACTTATATATTTATAAGTATATACTTATATATATTAATAAAAAAATTATTCTCTTAGCAGAATAAACTCGTCACCCAAACATTTCCTCACACTTTTTTTGAAGTTGTCGAAACGCTTTGTATTCATTTTATAGTGTATTATGGAACCATACCTTTCACTTTTGACCAGACCAGTTTCTTTTAGTATCGAAAGATGCTGTGATACTGCCGGTTGACTTATTTCTAATTTTCTTGTTATCGCATTGACACATAATTTATGATTCTTTATTAGTTTCAGGATCTGCAATCGAGATTTAACAGACAGTGCCTTGTATATTTTTACTATTTCTTTTTCTGTCATAATATTAGTCTATGCTAATATGTAAATAAGTATATAGCAATATAATTAATCTTTTATATATTGTCAAGTCGATAAATTATATTTTGTTTATGAATTCCTGAATTAAACGGTCATCACACTTCTAATCACTGAGACTGATTTGCCAAGTCTTTATAGATTTCTCCATGTTATCAGCAGATTTTCTTTTACTGCCGAATGGATATTGTTGAAGAGGACAGAAGCTGGTGTAGAAAGCCAATATATAGTTGGTAAATGCAACGGTCTGAGGCAATTCTATAGTGGATGCAATAGTTGAGGTGACATTGTAGATTATTATATTATGGGGTATAAAAATATGGCTGAGAGTCACGTAGGTTATATGCTTACCCGAAGGAGTAATGCATATATATCAACTCTTTTCGGACGATGGTAAAAAGTAGTGAAAAAAGCCGTTTTTCTGGCTTATTTGCAGGGTTTTGTATTGACTTAAAGCCTTAAAATGGGATATAATACTTATAGCTTTTTCATTTTTGCCCCTGCTTTTCTCTTCCTTCTCCCCTCCCTCCGCAAAAAGCAGGGGTCTTTATGCTAACTGTTTTATCGATGAGGAGATAGGAAAAATGTCACCCTGTGTTGAATGCCCTGAATTAGTATAGTATTTTACCGTTATAAGAACTAACTCGATTCTGCTATC
>CAZMWN010000314.1:0-3787 GCA_964569935.1 uncultured Pirellulales bacterium | reverse complement strand
GACAAATCGGGGGAAGAACTTTATCCATCGAAACCGGCAAAATCGCCAGGCAAGCAGACGGAGCAGTTGTAGTTCAATACGGCGATACCGTTGTACTTGTCGCTGCAGTTACTGCACCACCTCGATTTGAGGATGTGGATTTTTTCCCGTTAAGTGTTGATTATCGCGAGAAACAAAGTGCAGCTGGTAAATTTCCGGGTGGTTTTATTAAGCGCGAAGGCAGGCCAAGTACAAAGGAAATCCTCACGGCCAGGCAAATCGACAGACCTATTCGCCCGTTGTTTCCTAAAGGTTATTTCCAGGAAGTACAGATTATGGCGAATGTTTTAAGTGCTGACCGTGAAAATGACCCTGATATTCTGGCAATGATAGGTGCCAGTGCCGCGCTTACAATAAGCAAGATTCCGTTCTTAGGTCCTATTGGAGCCTGCCGATTGGGTAGGGTGAATGGTGAATTTGTTATCAATCCTACACACAAGCAGCTTGCAGAAGGCGACCTGAACCTGCTTCTCGGTGGTCGGAAAGAAGCAATGAACATGATTGAGGTTAGTGCTAGAGAAGTCTCGGAACAAGTTATCGCTGATGCTGTCGCAACAGCACAAAAAACAGCTGTTCAGGTTTGTGAGATGATTGAGGAGCTTCGTGAAAAAGTAGGCGTTGAGAAGGAGACACCTTTGGTTGAAATTGGCGAGCGACTCTATTCAGCTATCCAATCGCAGGTAGAAGATCAGTTGTACGAACTCAAGGTAATACCTGACAAGAAGGAGCGTAAAACGGCGGTGCAGCAGCTCTTTGAACAGATTTCTGCCGAATATTGTTCTGTGGAAAATCGCCCGATTTTACAGGATGAAGACGAGGATAGTGACGGGAAATGTGATAAAAGTACGATCAGGAGGATCCTTGATGATATGGAGGGCCGGGTAGTTGAAAAATTGCTGTTGGATGGGAAAAGACCCGATGGCAGAGGGTATAATGATGTACGTCCCATTTCTTGTGAGGTTGGTATTTTACCCAGGACACACGGTTCTTCCTTATTCACCCGTGGTGAAACACAGGCATTTGTAAGCGTAACCCTTGGTACTATAAGGGATGCGCAGATTATAGATGGTTTATTGGATGAATATGCTCAAAGTTTTACTCTGCATTATAATTTCCCTCCTTTTTCTGTTGGAGAGGTTCGACCAATTCGTGGACCCGGTCGAAGGGAAATCGGCCATGGAGCACTCGCAGAGAAGGCATTGGAGGCCATAAGGCCGCCGGATGATGAATTTGCATACACTATTAGGATTGTCTCGGATATTACTGAATCGAACGGTTCAAGCTCAATGGCGTCGGTTTGTGGTGGAACTTTGGCGCTAATGGATGCTGGTGTTCCAATCGTCAGACCTGTTGCCGGTATTTCAATCGGTTTGATTGGTGACCAGAACGGACGATATGAGTTGCTAACTGATATTGTTGGAGAAGAAGATCACTACGGATTGATGGATTTCAAAGTTGCGGGTACCACCGAGGGTATTACAGCGATTCAGTTGGATATCAAAGCCGAGGGACTTGCTCACAAAATAATGGTCGAGGCATTGGAACGTGCAAAAGAAGCTCGTTTGAAAATTCTTAAAATTATGACTGAGGCGATTAGTCAGCCGCGGCCTGAATTAAGTGTGTATGCTCCGAAGTTAGTTAGCATTGAGATTGATCCTGAATATATTGGTAAGGTGATTGGTCCGGGCGGGAAAATGATCAAGGGCATTCAAGAACAAACAGAAACTACGATAGAAGTCGAAGAGGATGGGACCATTTATATAAGTTGTCTCGGTGGTGACGGTCATCTAAAGGCCCGAGATATTATTGAAACTATCACGCAACCTCCCCAGGTAGGGCGGATATACCATGATTCAAAAGTGGTTTCTTTGAAAGATTTTGGTGTATTTGTCGAAATTATACCGGGCGTTGAAGGCCTGTGTCATATTAGCGAACTAAGCGATAATTACGTCAAGAATGTCGATGATGTATGTAAAGTGGGTGACTTGATACCGGTAAAACTATTATTGATTGATGACCAGGGTAGATTTAAACTTTCACGCAAAGCCGCTCTTGCCGAGATGGATAAAACAGAAAAGGCGAAGGGAAAATAAGTGCTGCAGTTTGTAGCTGGTTTTATTGTTGCTTTACTGGCCATTGTGCTTCTTGTCGTGTTATTAAAGCTCAGAAGCTCTCGACTTATGAACCAAAGCCGGCATAACGAGGTCCTGATGCCGGATAAAATTAAAGAAGATAAAAACGAGCATCTCGAACAGCTTGAGGTATTGAGTAAGTTGACCGGCCAGCTCGCTCATGAAATTAAAAATCCCCTCTCTACTATTAAAATTAATTTGAAACTTGTCAGCGAGGAGCTGAACGATTTAATTTCTACAGAAATTGGCTCAAACAGTACAGATAGAATTAGTAGAAGTTTTACGAGGGCGCTTAGAAAAATAACAGTTATTCAGAAAGAAACGGACAGACTGGAACATATACTTGATGGTTTTCTGCAATACCTCGACCGGACCGAATTGCAATTGGTAAGTGTTGATATTAATGAGCTTATCAGTGATATGGTCGACTTCTATACACCACAAGCTTATAGCCACTCGGTAGCTATTCGTCAGGGTTTATACAATGAACCTCTTATTTGCAGACTTGACGTAGATATGTTAAAACAGGTAATATTAAACCTGTTTATCAATGCCCAGCAGGCTATGGGTGAGGGCGGAGAGCTAATGATAAGAACAGACCAACAGGAAGAACATGCAGTCATTCAAATTAATGATACCGGCGGTGGTATCCAACCGGATAAATTGCCACACATTTTCGATGCTTATTATTCATCTCGGCCTCAGGGTAGTGGTTTGGGTTTACCAATAGCCAAAAAGATTGTTGAGTTACATGGCGGTACGATACAAGTTAATAGTATCTCGGGAAAAGGAACATCTTTTACCATCAGATTACCTATTCAGGATTAGTGAGGTGTCAGTTTGAGCCAGAAGTTAGGTGTAGTCCTGGTTGTCGACGATGAACGTGACCATGCTGACGGAATCGCCGAATCGCTTGAAAAATTATCCACAAAGGCGATTGCCGTCTATAATGGCCAAGATGCCCTGGAAATAATCCATAGCAAGGATGTTGATGTTGTTGTGACTGATTTGAAATTGGGCGGTGAAATTGACGGATTGACTATCCTCGAAGAGACTAAAAAGCATAATGACAAGGCTGAAGTTATTTTAATAACCGCTTTCGCAACTATTGATACCTGTAAGGAAGCTATAAAGCTGGGTGCATATGATTATCTCGTCAAACCCATAGACATTAGCCAGCTTCGCACGCTTGTAATGCAGGCTGGGCAAAAGGCATTATCTGTTCAAGCCGGCCGAACGCAAAGACAACAAACCAGTAAGGATGATTTTGGATTCGATGGCGTTCGGGGTAATAATCAGGCTATGGATGGTATATTCGAAGTCCTTCGGCGTGTTTCGCCCACTAATATATCCGTACTTATTGAAGGCGAATCGGGGACAGGTAAAGAACTACTTGCAAGAGCGATTCATAATAATTCACTGCGGTGGGATAAACCTTTCAGACCCGTCAATTGTGCCGGTCTTACTGAGACTTTGTTGGAGAGTGAACTGTTCGGTCACACAAAAGGCGCTTTTACCGGTGCAGCTAATGATAGAAAAGGTTTATTCGAGGTGGCGGATAAAGGGACATTATTTTTAGATGAAATCGGTGATATGGCACCAAATTCCCAGGCGAA
>CAZMWN010000313.1:0-3859 GCA_964569935.1 uncultured Pirellulales bacterium | reverse complement strand
GCGGATTGTATCCCAGCCCGGTGACATAAGAACGCCCATAATAATTCCTGCCGAATAAATGCCCTACCACATCCAAAGCAGCTTCTATATACTCCTTCTTAGGAGATATCATATTGGCCACCTGCAGGTTCAATGCCTGTCTTGCGACACCGCCGTTGCAACCCCAATAATACCTGGTAATCGTCCTGCCGTACACATCCTGCTTAGCTTTGGTAACAATGGAATCGGCAGCGACAATAACATCGCTACGCACTCTCTCAAGTAATTCTGTATTTCTGCCCTGTCGTTTGGATAGAACATAGGTGAACATACCCAGATTTCTCACATTGCCCCAATCCCAATCCTCATCTACTTTACTACTTGAACCTTCGCCACCTCTTCTTCTACCGGGAGTAGATGAAGCAATTCTGGTCTCAAGGTCTTTAAGATATTCTTCGTCACCCGTGGTTTCCCACATCTCCGCAGCAGCCCAAAGCCGATCATCCGGATCAGTGGTTTGATAACCACCTGTTCTGAAGTCCCCCTGCTGGAATCTTTTTGGCTCCGGATTGTTCTTCAGGAACGTATAACTCACCTTTGCGGCATCTAAACATTTCCGTGCATAATCGGCGTCGTAGGGCTTGAAGTATCTGGCCGCCATAGCCATTATAGCGACAAAATCCGCTGTTGCCGCTGTGCCCCAATCCGTGAAATACCGTTTTTCCGAGTCATTCTCCGGCATAATAAAACCAGAGAAATTCAAACGTGTCAATTTATGTGAAACCTTTCCGGAACTATCCGGATATTGCATTGTGAAAAGCCAGTCTGTTTCCCATTTGAGTTCTTTTAGGAAATCCGGATAACCGGGAGCAGTATCAGGAATATCGAGAGTAATGTCTTTGAGCTTATCCTGAAAGTGGTCCCATGCCATAAAAAGGCAACCCATCGTAATCCCAGCATTGACTGTGTACTTACCGTAATCACCGGCATCATGCCAGCCTTTTGTGCCGTCTCTTTTGGACTTGTCGTTTATTCCCATGTAATCCTGATAGCCATCTTCCATATGACAAGATCCATGCGTATATGTATTGCCGTTATGCTCACCTTCAACTGCGCAACCGCATCGCCAGAGATAAAAGCCCTTCATCGTCGTATAATAGGCAAAATTATAAACATTATCGCCTATTTCAAATTCATAAGATTTTCCCACATCCGGCACATCCAGATAGAATTTGCCCTTTTCTTTAACTTGAGAAAAATCAGCAATCCAAACATCTTGTTTCACGTCCTCCTGATGTACCGGCCCAGCTGCTTTACCCGTAAAAACAATTGAATCATCCGATGTTTTTTTGACGGTAAATTCCGAACACTCCGCGATGATGGAAGCTTTCTTCGGCATACCGGGTAGATACCCAAGCGAATTTAATCTAATATTAGCTCCTGATGCCATCGACAATATAAATAACATGGGAATTCCGCTGACTAATGTTATTTTGCTCATTAATATCTCCTTTTCAACTCAGGTTTTAGTCTTAATATACAATTCTCCCCTACAACGGCCATAATATCAATATCCGGCAATCATATCCACATTTGAGCATTATAGCCAATATGAAATTCAAACTCATCTCGAGGTGTTGGCTTAGAACAATAAAAGATCTATTCTGATGGAAAATTTATCAAATCCGGCGATTTTTTTGTCGAAAGAGCATAAGGGTGGAAATTATAAGAAATGCACAAAGCCTTATAAGCTCGGGTGATATTTACTTGCTGGAAGATTTACTATTTCGTTCGATGTTACTCTTACTTCTCTTTTGAATGCCCTGTATTCGTGGCTTGCCTGATCTACGGTTCTCATGAGAGCCGCCTTTTTTCGGAGTTCCCCCTTTCATCAGAGACAATGCTTTAATGCATGCCGCTTTGGTTGTGCGGTCACGATGCTTTAATCCCTGCTCAAGAACCTCGGTAGCCATTTTCTTCATACTCCTCAGTCCGTATGCTGCAGCCTTCTTGGCCGTCCTTGGGAAGTTACCAAGTAATATTGTCGTGAGGATAGCCAGACCATCTTCCTGCATCCATGACAGATTGAAAGCCGCCAGTCTGGCGGTTGAAATATCATTTGAGCATAATTTCTTTGTTAGCTGCTTCAGAAGCTCGATAGATGCTTCATCCTTTTCCCGTCCGGGAGATTTTTTTTCTTCGAGGTCCATAGAATCTCCTTCAAATGAAAGCAAGTATAATTGAATCTCCTTTATAATACCAGTTAAAAATGGTTTAGAAAAAATAGTATCAACCACTATTTTTTAAGGCTGTTGTGAGATAATGTTCAAAGCTCGATACATAATACTTGTATCCAAGTAAAAAATCCGTCGAGTAAATCCATACTGCGTGTAGTGAGCATAATTAAAGGATTGACAGACTAAATCCTTGTAAAATCAATACAATTCAATAAGATAGAATTTAAATCATCGCTCACAGTATTGCCGGAATATACCGTTGACGGGCAGAATCATGGAGATCAAAGAAAAACAATTTTCAATCAAGCCGCATCATTGCCAAATCGATGGGAATATCAAGATATTTTCTTTGATGCAGTATCTACAGGAAATTGCAACCATCCACGCGGAAGAACTTGGATTTGGATTTAGTAAATTGAACGAAATCGGCGTCTATTGGGTCCTCACAAATATCAGAATCGAATTCGATAGATTTCCGAAATGGCCTGAAGTAATTACGATAAAAACCTGGCCGAGCGGTTATTCTCGTTTAGTAGCTACGAGAGAATTTGTTGGTCTTGATAAATCTGGGCGAGAGCTATTCAGAGCCGGAAGCCAATGGATGATATTAGCCAAAAACAGGACCCGTCCAAAAGATTTATTACGTCTTGACTTGGGCCTGCCGCAGACCGGTCGAAAAGTTTTACAAGTAGAATTGAAAAGGTTAGAACCTAAAAACGAATACAGTCAGACTGAACGAATGCGTGTGCCCCACAGCTCAATTGATATGAATGGCCACGTTAATAATACCGAGTATATGCGATGGGGAATTGATGGATTGAGAAGCAAATTCAAACTCAGGAGCATCGTTCGTTTTATTCATTCTACTTACTTGTCAGAAGTATTCGAGGCGAATGAACTTGACATGCTTGTCTCCTGCGGTGAAAATGAGGATTTCGGTGTTCAGCTCAAAAAATCTGACACGGGCAGCAGTGTATATTTGATGGAGATCGGCTTTTAACACTGTACTTTCAGCCTATGTATAAAAGATTTGGTACACTGGAACAATATTGATGAACAAGTATTGTCATACGGCCGTAAAAACAAATATGCCAAGAAGGCAGATATGAATAAATTGATTTATACAGGCTTATTTAAGTATTTGTTATAAAATGGCCTTTATGAAGGAGCAGAATTATGTTAGAGAAGAAGTTGGAACACAATTTGGAATGCAGGAGTGAATCACACAGCGAGCATTTATGCTACCTCATATCACAAGGATTTCATATAAGTGACGAACAGGAATTCAAGGCCCTGACCGAAACTCCGAGATTCCAATGCCATCATTGTAACCGAATAGCCAAAAGTGATAAGCATTTATGCGTGCCTTTTGATCTATAAATGCAACATTGCTTGTAGAAGTACAACCGGACGAAGAAATTTGCCAGTATATATATTTTAAGCCTGAATTCTAAAAAATCAGATACCAAATCCGATCTATATTCCTGTTCAAACCTTTGCAGTTCAACAAACCAAAATAATCCGATTTACAATCAATTTTCTTGCAATATTGGTTTGTTCTTTTTATATTCACTGTATATTGGATTCGGGGGCGGTTAGCTCAGTTGGCTAGAGCGCCTGCTTTACACGCAGGAGGCCACAGG
>CAZMWN010000312.1:0-3873 GCA_964569935.1 uncultured Pirellulales bacterium | reverse complement strand
GGAAACTGATGAGGTTTATGCGTTACTGCCCTTGGTGTCATCATAAAGTCAAACAATCATGGGATGTCAGACCATTTCCTGAAATATGTAACAAATGCGGTTGGCCTGTCGATTCGGATTTCTGGAATTATTGTCCTTGGTGTAAACAAAGCCTGGTAATCCCTTAATACTTTGTTCACCCTCATTCCACATATCCCATAAAGGCGATTTTATAGGCAGCACGATTATAAGAACACTTGTCTCGGTGCATTTGTTCGGCAAGAATTTCCTAAATACGCTATGCTCGTTCGTCCGATAGACCTACATAGAACAGATAAAAATATAATCGCACACAACTGCGTGATAATACTTGCCGGAAAACAAACATGTTTGATAATATAATAGGCCCTGAAAGACCCATTAGCTGGATGTTACAATTCTGGCCCGTTTTGGTCTTTTCATTCATATCAGCACTGGTTGCTACATTACTATGCAATAATATCGCACTGAAACTTGGAATAGTTGACAAACCCGACAATTTAGTCAAGACCCACAAAAATACCGTCGCATATCTCGGCGGTGTCGGTATATTAACCGGCCTGATCGTCGGTATTCTCACAGGTATTTACTGCCTTGGTTCCGGCCGAGGCCAATTCGTACTCGACCAGGAACATTTCCGCCTGTCACTAACCTGGCTTGTCGGAATCCTGGCAGGCAGCGCAATAGCCTGTTTCGTCGGTCTTACTGACGATATATTTGATTTGAAGCCGCGATATAAATTCATAGGCCAGATTGTTGCAGCTTGTATCCTGTTGCTGGTTGGTATCAGGCCGAATCTATATCGTATTGCCGAGCCGTTGCATTTGCCGATGACCGATAGTCTTGAAGCGATTCTGGGCGCTGTTATTGTAATATTCTTCGTCCTCGGCGCGACTAATTCGCTGAACTTACTCGACGGACTGGATGGACTTTGTGCCGGAGTGACAGCGATAATCACAATCGCCCTGCTGCTTTTATCGATACATCTGGCAACCTGGGGTTACAGCACAACCGGTGACCCGGTGCGGATTGTGATTTGCCTTGGGCTTGTAGGTGGAGTCTGCGGTTTTTTGCCCTTTAATCGACATCCCGCCAAGATCTTCATGGGAGATGCCGGTAGTATGCTGCTGGGCTTTACTGCCGCGGCATTGATGCTTCTTTTTGCAGAGCGTGTCCCCCGATGGTGGCTGGCATCGATTGTTGTTTTCGGCCTTCCGATACTCGATACCGCCGTTGCATTGGCCCGGAGACTGTTTAACCACAGACCGCTGTTTGTCTCGGATCGCGGCCATATTTACGACCAGATGATTGACAGGGGAATTCCACTGAAAAAGACCGTCGCTATTTGTTATCTGTTGGCTGGAGTTTATGCCCTTATCGGCCTAGCGATGAGCCAAATAAGAACATGGTATGCTGCAGGTGTGTACGTTCTGGTATTTGCAGTGTCCGGAATTGTTGTATGGTGGAGAGGTTACCTAAAGATGGAAGGTCTGCGTGGGGCAATCCGCAAGCAGTAAACAACCATGGATTCTAAAATAACTGAAGCTTTTTTAATCCCATACCCTAAGTCCCAGGTTCGCTCTGAATATAGCCTGTTATAAATTCTACAGTTCTTCGGGCTGTTTTCTCATCAACGCGGGGGTGCATAGGTAAATTCACAACTTCCCGAGCAGCTTTCTCTGCCTGTGGACATATCCCAAACTCATAGTCATAAACATTCAAAGGCGTTTCAATTGGATGCAATGGGGATTCAAACCAACTGCCAAGTTCAATTCCCGCCTTGGCAGCCTTTTCAAGTGCTTCGGCTTTGCGGTCTATTCTCACCGGATATCTGACCATAACCGGCTCGCTGATGGAACTATTATATCGTCGAGCAGACCACCCTTTTTCCTCAAGAAGACGGTCATAAAGTCGAGCCAGCTCTTTACGGTGTTGAATATTGTTATTAATTCTATCAAGCTGTCTTAAACCTGAGCGAGCCTGTACTTGACTTGTAGCTTTGAAAAAATCATCCGCCATGATCGGCTGAAATTCACTCGTACTCGATGAACCAACAACAGCACCTTTTTTCGTGAGATATCGAAACAGATTCTGGGCGAGTGCGGTCGTTCTCGGATATATAAACAACCTATAGATAACTAACTGCACCCAGAGCATAAAAACTTCGCCGCTTGAAGGTCGGCACATCTGAGCCTCGCGCAGCGATTTAATTCTACCCGCCAGAGCCGAATCATTTGTTATTACCATCCCACCTAATCCTGTTGTGTAAGGTTTGTTCCATTGGAACGAAAAATATGCAGCTTTGCCGAATGTTCCGACAATCCTGTCTTTATACTTCGAGCCAAGAGCGAGGCAGCAATCCTCGATAACACAAATGCCGTTCTCCTCGGCAATTTTCATAATTGGATCCATCTCACACGGATAGCCGTATGTATGCTGGGCCATAATCACTTTAGTTCGTGGTGTAATTTTGTCCCTTAGTAAATCGACATCGATATTAAATGTTGCAGGTTCAATATCTACATAAACTGGCTTTGCCCCAAGGTACTTAATAGGATTAACATCCATAACACAGGTATAGCCCGGCAGGATTATTTCATCTCCAGACTCGATCCCTATCGCCTTTAATATCGCATATAACGCAACTCTGCCCTTCCAAAATGCAAAGGCCTCCCCTACACCGAAAAAATCAGCAAAGTTGCGTTCATATTTTTGAATAAGCTCGTTCATTACAAATCAACTATCTCGACATTTGTGTTTCCTCGGGCTCTTTCATATCCCAATTTTTAAGTACTGAAAATCTGATTACGCCCCAAAAAGACCCCAGACCATAAGCAAAATGTAATATCACAAAAACCAGTGGCGCTATCAGTGCAAATTGCCATTCGGATTTACGACCGACATCAAAAGCACCAACGATAAGTCCTAAAACATATAGAACCATCTCAATCTTAAATAAAATCCAAAATGGCATCCAAAGGAATCCTGCTATACCTAACAGCAGAATAGACAGAACAAAAAGCAACGGCACCAACTGCCTGAGCGTGGCCGGCCTTTTATGCTTTTGAAAAGTTCGTATCCGCCAGAAGCCATATTGAAAATACTGCCTCCATAATTTGCCTAAAGAAGCTCTTGAAAAATACGTGCTGTGTATGGATTTTGACATACATATCTTACCACCTGCAAGAATTATTCGCAGATTGAATTCATCATCCTGATTCCGCACCAAATCTTCGTCGAAGTACCCGATTTTATCCACCACCCACTTATGATGCATGCCAAAGGCAAGAGTATCGACCCAGCCGTTATAGTCACCTGTTCTAAACCGCGCGTTGCCGACGCCGATTGGCGAACGCATCGCCGAGGCTATCGCCCCACCTATATAGTTCTCTGCAACAGTTTCAATATATCCTCCTACAACCCATGCATCCGGATGTTCGTTCAGGCACCGAATAGATTTCCTAATGAAGTCTTTGGGGATTTTGGCATGGCCGTCAATGCGAACAAATACTTCCCCCCTCGCCGCTCTTATACCAATATTCATCGCAGTCGGGACTATTCGGCGAGGGTTATCCAGTAATTTTATACGAGAATCAGCCTGAGATAATCTTTCGACTTTCTGTCTTGTGCCGTCATCGCTCATGCCGTCAACGACCAGAATCTCCATATTCTCGGCGGGATATTCATTATCCAGGATGCTTTGCACCGCCTGTTCGATGAAATCCGCTTCGTTGCGAACCGGCATGATAATACTTACAAAAAGTATATCCTGCACATCGTTGCTTTTACACTTATTTAGCGGTACAGATAAATCAATGGCAAACTTCGTGCTCGTTTCGGTTGCGCCGGTTTCAT
>CAZMWN010000311.1:0-3879 GCA_964569935.1 uncultured Pirellulales bacterium | reverse complement strand
CCCTAAGGACACAAGGACCTAAACCTTGCGCGTCTGCCAGTTCCGCCACGCTCGCAATTTTAAATCCAATATCAAAATGTAAAAATGAAAATTACGGAACTGCCGCTTTGCGGCAGTGACTTCATTAATTTTGATCTTTAATCTTTAACTTCTTTATTCTAATTCCTGTCTTCTGTATTCTTTTCTTCAGTTATTTTTTCTATCCTTTTTTCCGCTTTTTGAAGGATTGTTCTGCAGTGCTTGATTAAAGCCATACCTTTTTCGTACTGAGTAAGACTATCCTGAAGAGGAATTTCACCCTGTTCTATCTTGCCGACGATATTCGTTAGCTCTTTAATCGCTTCCTCAAAGCTTAATTTACTTATATTCTCATTTTGTTTGGTACTCATATCTCAAATTCCCATAATTTCTTATTCGTTTTTAAGCACCTGCCAGATGTTAACAGAACACATAATTATATACCATTAGCTCTGACTTTCTGCAATTTTTAAGGAGCATCAGCAGAATCTGATTTAGTCTGAAGTTTTTTTTTAGGCCCTGTCAAAATCTTTATTATTAATATGATAAAAAGAGTGATATTTAAAATTACATAGCAAGGTAGCACAAAAAACATCCAGAATATCATACTTATAGCTGCATCATCACATGCCCAAGCCGAAGATGGAAAACGACGAATAATGTCAATATAGAAAAATGGTAGAAAAAGAATTAAAAAATGAAGGAGAAAACAAGCTATATACCATATCAATATCATGATAATTCTTTTTATTCTATTTCTATTAAACGATTTCAAGGCAAAAACAACATTAATGAACATAAATGAACTTGCAGCAATCAAGCATGTCGCGAGATATAATAAAAATTCAATCGCAAATCTTAATCCCGACATATTACTACTTAACCTCTGCTTATGAACCCTGGTTCATTTGTTTCTATTTTGCTTGTTTGTTACTTCGCTTTCAATTAAATTCTCATTTGCAAGTTCTGTCATCAGGTAATTTCCAACCTGGATATCCTCCGAAGTCCTAATTAGCAATCCGGTCTTTTTATTGGTTGTAATGCTATATCCCCGATGTAAAACAGATTTCGGATTCAGTCCTTCCAGCCGATTGGTCACGGCGGTAAGCTGCAGCCGCAGGTTGCTAAAGATTTTATTAATTCCTGCATTCGTTCGGTTCTGTAAATTATTCAAATCAAGTGTTTTTTTACCCAAAAGCCGATGCGGCTCAATCCTGATGACCTGCTCATAACTTATCGAGAGCTTTCGCTGTGCATGGGCTAAAAGATCCCGCATAACCGAGACCAACTCTACGACCAGCTCGTCCAACTGTTGTTCGACATTTTGCACGAGCAAGAGCGGATTTCTAAACACTGCACGGGCTAAAACTGTCTCCAAATGTTGCTTTGCAAGCTGTACCCTGGCTTGTGTCTGGCCAGCCAGCCTACGCTCCATACTCATCAATTGTCCTAAAACTTCCCGCATATCCGGGACTGCCACGACGCCTGCTTTTGTTGGAGTTGACGCCCTTGCATCAGCAACCAAATCTGCTATTGTCGCGTCAACCTCGTGACCTACAGCACTTATTACAGGTATTTTAGAATCGAAAATAGCTCCGGCCAAAACTTCCTCGTTGAAGGCCCACAAATCCTCCAAAGAGCCACCCCCCCTGCCGACAATCAGTATATCGAGTTTCAATTGCTTGTTGCGTTTGTTTATATCTCTTAACGCCGCGGCAATTTTCTCTGCCGCCCTTTCACCTTGAACCGGCACGGGGTATAAGAGCAATTTCACACATGGCCAACGGCCACGAATACTATCTACAATATCATGCACCGCAGCTCCGGATTCGCTGGTTATTATCCCTATCCTTTCCGGATAAGCAGGTAATGTTTTTTTACGAACTTCATCAAAAAAACCCTTATCGCGAAGTTTTTTTACCATTTGCTCGAATGCTAATTGAAGAGCTCCGACACCGGCAGGCTCAAGCTTATCAACATAAAGCTGATACTTACCACCAACCGTATAGACATCAATTTGACCTGTAGCCAAGACTGCCATTCCATCTTCAGGTGAAAATTTGACGTTCCTGAACTTGCTCGACCACATCACACAGGGCAGTATTCCGCTTTCGTCCTTTAGAGTAAAGTAGCAGTGTCCGCTTGTATGGAGTTTGAAGTCACGTATTTCACCTCTGACTATCAACCGAGAAGGCAATGTCTCTTCGAGAGCTGTCTTAATCAGCGAATTGACCTGGCTTACAGTATATATTTTCGTAGAATTTTTCATTCGATACACAAAAAGGAAAAAAGCTTATTTATTATTTACGATTGCCGATTATAAGTCGAAAAACAACTCTCATCAATTTCCAATTAATATCAAATTTACGCCGGTCATATCCGAAGTTTACAGACTGTTTTATAGGACTATTCCTTAGCATTTATGGGGCATAAATTAAGCAATAAAAATTGAAATTATCCCCAATAGGCTTGTTTTTTAGCAGTCTTATCGGGACTAAGACACAAAAGCCATCTTATTTTACCCATTTTAGCTATTTACACAATGTAAGCTTGACAAAAAGCCGATTAAGTAATATAAATAGCGATATCTGCGGTTGGTACTCTCAAGGAAGAGGAGTTTTCATTATTTTAAATTCATCTGTATGCAGCTATCGCGAATGGATTACCGAAATGAAGCTACTACTTTGGAGTTATATCCTTTGATATATTCAATGAGAAATAACTTTATGGTTCAACAACCTAAAGTGTTGGATTCCAGACATCGAACTGCAGGCCAGGTATCGGCATGGCTCATTTGGATTTTGGCTTTACTTCTTCTAATTTCCGCCGGTGTATCATACCGTGCTGTGGAATCTTTGACTTTCGAGACTGTAATCAGTTTACCTATACCTCTTAATACCTTTCCTGTGTCAATCGGTAATTGGACCGGTATTGATCTTTCTATCCCTTCGATTACGCGAGAATATATGGAGAAGAACTTCGCGGATGATTATACAAGCAGGCGATACATAAACAGTAAGACGCAAGCATGGGTGGACGTTTATGTCGTTTATTGTGCATCCAGGCCTGGTAGTATGTTAGGACATCGGCCCCAAGTGTGCTATCCCGGTAATGGATGGATTCACGACAGCACCGAAAAATCGCAATTCCTCACACGACAGGGCAAGGAAATACTGTGCTTAATACATAGATTCCATAAATCCGCTCCATCATATGACGAGACAGTAATTCTTAACTTCTACATCGTGAATGGACAACTTGCTACGAATCAGGGAGGTTTTAAAGGTCTTTGGGGTCGAAGATTTAATCTTACAAAGAATCCGGCTCGTTACGTGGCACAGGTTCAAATAAGCTCGGTATTAGAGAATTCGATAAGAAGCGCAGCTAAGGATATGGCGGAACTGATACTTAACTTTCTACCTGACAAAAATGGTAAAGTCAGAGCAACTGAGCAAATCCAAACTGTAAGCGATTTTCAGGAGTAAGCTGGGAATATACCGTCGGTAATTAATATAGGCAAAAGACGGCATAAGTGCTGTTAATACAAAATGTTATACTTTTTTTAGGGGGTGCCTGACGGGGACGGAGTACGCCCGGAAAGGGTATCAAAGAATAAAACCAAGTATTTGCCATGGACGAAGATTGGAAAAAATAATAAAAGATAAGAAAGCAGGATACACGAATACTATAGATAAAACAAATGGTCGGGCAGGATTGCACGGGGAGCTTCTGCAGGGTGAGGCGGAATTTCACAGACTTGGCAGGGATTGGGATGATTTGTTCACTCGGGCTAAGGATGCACCGACATTTCTTTCGCGCGCCTGGTTAGAAATCTTCATAAACCAGAAACACTTTAAAGGA
>CAZMWN010000310.1:0-3884 GCA_964569935.1 uncultured Pirellulales bacterium | reverse complement strand
AGGTTATTTTTAATCAGCAATTATCTCCACGAAGATGGCGAGTTGCTACATTTGAGTTACCGAACGAGTTCGAGGATGATATAAACTTCTGAGTGAATCAACTAAAGCACTGTAGTACTGAATATCGATGTTTATTGCACATAAGAGCACATTCGCATTTTGATAGTTATTATTAACCATTCGAAGAAGAAAGTTTTAGATAACTGGTTTTTTAATTGTATCAGTTTTTTGGGCAATGTTGTATTTATTTTATGCGCTCAGAAAGGAGGCGGAGTGATGTGGAAAGCACCCAAGACACGATAAGGAGGACATTGCTGTATTAATTCACATTTGCAAGTAAAAAAAGGATGTAGAAGGTGATAAAGAGATAAAGAAAGGAGAACACTGATGAAAAAAAATGTAATAATTGCTTGTATAATTTACGTAATAATTTCTGTATTGTTTGCTCCAACATTGACGATGGCGCTACCTCTAAGTGAAACACTCGATGCTGTAGCGGATAGTTT
The DNA here is from genome assembly GCA_964569935.1 of uncultured Pirellulales bacterium. GTDB lineage: Bacteria > Planctomycetota > Phycisphaerae > Sedimentisphaerales > Anaerobacaceae > JAFGPS01. The sequence continues at coordinate 3,378 of CAZMWN010000310.1, read as the reverse complement.
AGTAAAAAATCAAAGTTCAAACGGATCATGGTCAGGTGAACCCGGATATACAGGTTCGATCGTCTCAGGATTAACTCAGGCCTATCAGATTAAGGGCAAAGCGTCCTACAAGGAGTCTGCAGAAAAGGGTGTACAACATATTCTTGATACTTACGGCGGTAATTTTTATGGCGATGAGGCATATGCGCTGGCTCGTTTAACTGAGGTTACCGGAGAGCAGGGCTATGCGGATCTTGTACTGGATTTCTACAATGGATTGGATACATATGCATACATTAGTGGATTTGATGCAACTACTCCTACAAAAGCAACTTTTTTCATATCTTATCATACAGTAGCAGCGCATATGGTTGGGGCAACAGATGCAGGAATTTGGCGTGAGGCTCTTGTTAGTTACCTCTCTCTGGTTGACGACGATTTTTCCTACTTCCCAGTATTGACTCTTGGTGTTGCTACATGGGCTCTGGTGCAAACAGGACCAATGGATGATACGAGGATAGATCCTTTCGGCTTAACGGGCAGGAGCTATTGGGATGAGGTGACGTTAAGTGATTTACCAGATATGCTTTCTACTCATCAGGTTATCTCAGGTGAACATACAAACTCTTTCTACGTAAGGTTCGACCACACTTCACCGGGTCCTGGATATGAGGCGTCTGGATATACTGAAGATACTATATTCAGTCTTCTTGGCTTGATTGCAGCAAATGCTGCTGGACCGACCAATGGGGCTGGTGAAGTCAATGATGCAAGATGGAATTTTGAAGAAGAGATTCAGAATGCAAGAGAAGTGCTGGTAAAGGCTGTGCATCAAAGCGGCATGGTCCAAGAACATATTTGGTCGGGTAGTCAAATGTACTACGTTTTTGGCGGTGAATTGCTTCAGACTCTTTTTGAGTAGAATGGTCTTAATTTATTATGAACCGGAGCAATATTACTGAAGAGATAAAGTAATTTTGATTCGGTTAAAACGTGCTCTCAAACATAATATAAATAATGGGAGCTTCAGGAGTGATGGTTATTTTGAATGGAAAGAAAACTCAAGTTCGGATGAATAAGAAATTGGTTTTTTCTCACGTTGGAGTTGCTTTTGTGGTTGTAATGCTAAGTCAATCACCTTTGATGGCCTTGTCAATCGGTGAGGCAATCGAGACGGTAGCAAACAGACTAAATGCCGAGCAGATCAAGAATGGTTACAGCAAGGGGAGTTGGCCTGGAGAGCCAAGTTTGACTGGTTCGATTGTAGCGGGCATGGTCAGCGCTTATGAAAGTAAATGCAAAATAGATTATCAAAGATCTGCCCAATGGGGAGGGGATTATATCCTTTGGGCCGCTCAAGGAAGCTTCTTCGGTGATGAAATTTATACAATGACACGTTTAAGTCAGATAGCATCCGATCCATGCGATAATCCATGGCGGACTGCAGTGGCCAATTTTTATTATAATGTGCAATATGGCGCTGGAAGCACAGAAGGTTATATTTCAAATTTCAATGGCACCGAATCGTCCACAGCTGTGTTCTATATGGCAAACCTTGTTGTTGCTGCTTATTATATCGACACCGAGGATAAACAAATTTGGCGTCAGGGGCTCATAGATATGCTTTCACAGGTTGATGACTCATCCTATTATCCGGTAATGGCGCTTGGCGCTGCCACATGGGCATTGTCGTTGACAGGCCCGCTGGATGAAACAAGCATTCACTCCTCCGGGGAGGGCGCTCCCTATTGGAAACTCAAGAAGCTGGCAGATCTACCTGATCTTCTCCTGAGTCACCAGGTGCAGGATGATCAACCTGGTGCTGGTAGCTTTTATTGGCAATTTGGGCACACGGATAACAGCCCAAATGGTTATACAGAGGACACGATATTTGCCACACGTGGACTTATTGCGGCTTATTGGGCGAATCCTGATCCTAATCTCAAATCTGCCATTCTTAGTGCTCGTACGGCTCTGCTGGATGGTATAAACTCAGATGGTAAAGTATGGGAGCGCCTCTCTCATGAAGGTTCAATTTTCTACACGTATGCTGGAGAAATGCTACAGGTTCTTGGGGAACTGATTGTTCCAGGGGACTTGAACCTTGATGGTAGTATAAATTACTCCGATTATGCGATTTTTGTTGATAGTTGGAATGCCTCTGATTGCAACGAGTACTGTTGCTGTTATGGTGCAGACCTCGATAAGAACGGAAAGGTTGATTTCGTTGATGTAAAAATTATGGCTGATTATTGGCTCAATGGTGTGAGCTATTAAGTTTGAAAGAAAGGAGACGGTTATGAGTAATAAGTATTGTAAGCTTGCTATTTTATTGATAGCATTGGCGTTAACAGCTCTGATGGGAGTTAGTAAAGTTGCGTACGCACAGAGCAATAACGCCCTGCAGGACGAGAGGGGTATTTTTGATCCCTTTACCTTGAACACTATTATTATATCTGTGACAGAAACCAGTCCAGATGCAGTTGTTTCAAGTGTAGTAACTCGGCCTCCAATACGAATACCGGTTAGACCGGCATTGCGCAGTTATTTTCGTCCGCCCTTGGTACAACTACAATAATAGACATCAAAAATGACTATACGGGTGAACCTGTGGCGCATCGTGTGTAACTAAGTTCGGTTTTGTTCCAACGCTTTCAAAGGTGTGAGTTGGTGGGCGGGGAGGGTGTATATTAATCTCTTGTTATTGTATAAAGCAATGATGGAGATTTCATTGAAAATTTAATTGTAGACAGGTAATTTGAGAATTAATTGAAACAAACATCCATATAGGTTTTTAAGGAGAAAAGCCTTATTGTAAAAAACATTTGAAGCGTATTGATGTTTGAGGAAAACGGCATCTATCGCAAATAAATTATAGGAGGTGTCTAAGAGTGAACTTCGTGAAATATGACGCTTTCGTTATTCGTTTATTATTGCGCATATTACCAACTCAGTTGTATTTTTATACATTTATTATTCTGATGCTATCTATATACTTAGTTGGGTGCAGCGATAAAGTTATTTTGCCTTCTGCGGATCAATTGACTGAGTTCGAAAATGCCGGTCCCCAACCTCCGTCTGTAGATATGGACCACTTAGTAAGGGCAAAAACAAGCAGTGGTCCTTACCGTGTTGTTCCGGACGAAGTACTGGAATTAACTATGCCGGCCATATTACGGATTGTCACAACCAGTGAGGCCGACGGAGCAGATAGAGACGCTGTTTATATATGTCGGATCAGCGAAAGTGGAACTATCACACTTCCAATAGTTGGTGAAATCGAGGTAGCTGGAAAGACTCTTGCTCAGATTGAATCAGCTATTGTTGATGCATATTACCCCGAGTATGCATTGACACTCCCATCGGTATTTGCCAGGGTGTTGGAGTATAAGACGGCGA
>CAZMWN010000309.1:0-3905 GCA_964569935.1 uncultured Pirellulales bacterium | reverse complement strand
GCTAATTGAAGAATGTACATCCCTAACAGGCCTGTAATATCAACCTCGCATGCGCTCGGTACCAGAGATTCACTCATCATGCTCATCAGCGTACATGGCACTATTCCAAAGTATTCTTCCAGAGCTGTCCAGCACTGAATTGCTGTGCCGTCGATTTCGTTTTCCTTGACCCATCGATCTATAACGTAGCCGAATTTTGCCATTTTTAAGAGTTGCTCAGCGGGAATGGACTGGGTGGAAATGTATTTCTTGATAGAATCCAGTTTTCTCTTAGCACCTCTATCATTGTCACTAAGCGATTCAACTTTTCCAAGGATTTCAGATAAATCTATTGTTTCTACGGAGATGCCTGATAATTCGAGGATTTTTTCGCTATAACGAACGGTGTTAAATGCACCTGTGCGAGCGCCGATAGCTCCAAACCTGGCGTTCTTAAGGCCCTTTATAATTCTGCAAGTCGAAGCAAAGTCATCCAGGTCTTTCTTAAACTGTGCCGAAGCGACTCCAACTGTGTGTGAGTTCGTTAGGGTATATGGAATGCCAGCCTGTCTTAGATTGTTGCAGACACTGATTTTACCGCAAAAGGAATCTCTTCTGTCGGCGATTGTCATCTTGCCCTGAGCGTCAGGCTCGGCCTGAATCAAAATCGGCACGTCGAGACCGGAGCGTTTAATTGTCTCGGCAACTCCTTTTTCATCGCCGAAGTTCGGAAGTGTTACAATTATACCATCAATTTTTTCGCTTTTTTGTGCAAAAAGGGCGGCACATTTCTTAGCATCGGCAAAAGTCTCAACCGCGCCATATTTAGTTTCCTGCATCGAAAGGGCAACCGTATTGAAGCCGTTTTTCTTGAGCGTACCAAGTATGTTTTTTCGCCCATCTTTGGCTAACATATCGGGGAAAAAACCGCGGTTTCCAACGATGACGCCGAATGTTGTCTTTTTCATTTTAATTTCTCCATTTTGTAGAATTTTTAAAGTTCGAAGGAACTACTCCTATCTGTTTATTTTTGGCCATAATAAGCATTCTTGCCGTGTTTGCGTAAATAATGTTTATCGAGAAGAGCCTTGCTGATTTGTTCCTGTTCCTGGTTTATCGTTATTGTACTTAGAGCCATTGTTGCTATCTCCTCCAGTACTACCATTGCTTCGACAGCAGATTCGGCTGTTAATCCCCAGGAGAATGGGCCATGGTTGGCCACAAGCACCGCCGGGATTTGCATTGGGTCTATGTCGGCGAATCGCCTGACGATTGCATTACCTGTGTTCAACTCGTAATCGCTCTCGATTTGGTCTTTGGTCATAGTCTCGGTAACGGGAATGGAGCCGTAGAAGTAATCGGCGTGTGTAGTACCGAAGCAGGGGATTTCACGACATGCCTGTGCCCATGCGGTTGCACAGACCGAATGTGTATGGCATATACCGCCGATTGCGTCGAAGTTTTTGTATAGCTCCAGGTGAGTTGGTGTATCGGATGAAGGTTTCAGGTTTCCCTCGACAATATTACCATCAAGGTCGAGTAAAACAATCTTATTGGGTCTCAAATCTTCGTAAGAAACGCCACTTGGTTTTATAGCGACTACACCTGCCGAGCGGTCTATCCCGCTGACATTTCCCCAACTGTAGATGATAAGATTTCGCTGTTGCAGTTCGATATTTGCATTACAAACGTCTTTTCTTAGTTCCTCGTACATAGCGGATTTCTCATGCATTTACAGTATCTTTGATGTTCAGCAGGTCCTTCATTAACTTTGACAGTTTTACAGAGGAATCCTTCAAACCGAAGGCATCGTGAAGCTGTTTGTAAAGCACGTATAACTTTTTGTAGACAGCATGGTTTTCGGCAACGGGCTTATAAGTAATATCTTTTATTCCACACATCGCAGACTGGGCATCGGCAAAGTTGTCGTATCCTCCGCAGTCCGAACCCGCCACGACCGCAGCAGCGACGGCAGAACCCAGTGCGCAACTCTGTGCAGAGCGGGAAATTTTCATTTCCCTACCAGTCACATTGGCATAAATCTGCATAAGCAAAGGATTCTTCTCAGCGATACCTCCGCAGTTAATGACTTCGGACACTTTAACTCCGTATTCCTCAAACCTGTTGATGATGGTAAGGGCACCAAATGCGGTGGCCTCAATTAACGCTCGATAAATTTCTTCCGGTTTTGTATGCAGGGTTTGACCCAGGAGCAATCCTGTCAGTCTCTGGTCAACAAGTATTGTTCTATTGCCGTTGTTCCAATCAAGAGCCAACAAGCCGGATTGACCGGGTTTGAGCTTTGCGGCCTTTTCAGTAAGGGCTTCATGGGAACCGGCGGATTTGCCGCCCGGCTGAATGTAATTGACAAACCAGTTAAAGATGTCGCCCACTGCCGATTGGCCCGCCTCCAGGCCGTAGAAACCCGGCAAAATAGAGCCATCGACAATGCCGCAGATTCCCGGAATATCCGCCAGTTTTTTGCCTGATTCGGCTACAAGCATATCACATGTACTGGTACCGATGATTTTAACCAGCGCACCTTCTTTAATGCCGGAACCGACACCGCCTAAGTGGGCATCGAAAGCTCCCATTGCGACCGGAATACCTGCGGGAACGCCCAGCTTTGCAGCCCATTCTTTAGTTAAGTCTCCGGCCTTTGTGTTAACCGAGTAAGTTTTATCGCTTAACGTATCACGGAGCTGGCCTAACTTCGGTTCAAGCTTAGCCAGAAAATCCTTAGCAGGATAACCGCCCCATGAGTCATTAAACATCGCCTTATGCCCCGCAGCACAACGGCAGCGTTTCAGTTTGCTCGGATGATCTGTACCTGTAAGGATAGCAGGTACCCAGTCGGCATGTTCGATCCAGGTATATGCGGTATTAAAAACCTTTGGATCGGTCCTCAGACAATGCAGTATTTTGCTAAAGAACCATTCTGAAGAATATATTCCGCCGCACTTGGCAAGGTATTCGGGATGTTCTTTTTGAGCTAATTCGGTGATTTCGGCCGCTTCTGCATGACCGGTGTGGTCTTTCCAGAGCCAGGCATAGGCGTTAGGATTGTCTTTGAATTGGTCCAACATGCTCAGGGGTGTGCCGTTTTTATCAACTGGAAGGGGAGTTGAGCCGGTCGTATCGACACCGATGCCGATGATCTTATTCGTATCAAAATCCGAATCTGCTTTTTTGGCCTTTTGGATCGCAGCTTTGATTGTAACCTCTGCACCTTTGAGATAATCGGCAGGATTTTGTCTTGCCAGATTATGGTCAGCCGAATCAAGAATGATGCCGGCTTCGCCGGTTTCATATTCATGTACGGCTGTACCGGGCTCATTACCATTAGTGATATCAACAATCAGACACCTCACAGAATTCGTACCGTAGTCAAGACCAATTGTATATGTCATAAATTTGCCCTTTAGATCTAAATCTTTTTCGTGGAAATGATAATATGTGGTCTTGTCTCGAGTTTCAAGTACCTAATCTTTGTATTGTGGTTATTTTTTTCCTTTATCCTGTGTGATTTCAGAAATATATTGAAATGCTCCTTTTGCTCTCCATAGGGGGTTTTTAAGTAAAATTATTAGTCTTATTGCATCGTATCTGTGAAGTAATTCGCAGATTTTAGGTCTAATCCTGCCGAAGGTGGTTTTTGAATCAAATTATGTGCATATGTAGGAAATTTATTGCAACTTATTCTGTCAGTCAGTAGAATTTCTCGGAATTGAAGTGTAACATATGAGAAATATGAGAAAATTTAAAGGAAAGGACATCTTATGGGATCATTTGGAGTTCTTGGACAAGTCGGAGGTGCATTTGTTACATGGGATTGGATAGCAATTGGCGCGTATTTTGCGCTTCTTCTTGGTGTTGCCTGGTGGGTTATTAAAAAAAGCAAGGACACTGCTGATGATTACTTCCTT
>CAZMWN010000308.1:0-3976 GCA_964569935.1 uncultured Pirellulales bacterium | reverse complement strand
CAGGCCTGGATACAATATGAGTTCGACAAACCATATAAGCTGGATAAGATGTTTGTATGGAACTATAACGGAACAAGTATTCTTGCCAATTACGGCCTTAAGGAAGTCACAGTAGAATATTCGCTCGATGCTGATAACTGGACGCAGCTGGATAATGTCCCTGAATTCGCCCAGGGGCCCGGTACGAATGATTATGCCTATGATACGACCGTTCCTTTTAGCGAGGTGGCGGCAAAGTATGTAAGGCTCATCGCTGTCAGCAACTGGGGTGGCGGCGTGAGCTTCTTTAATAGATATGGTCTGAGCGAAGTGGAGTTCATGTACATACCCGTGAGCGCAAGGCAGTCCAGTCCGGTTGACGGTGCAAGAAACGTAGCTGTAGATGTGACTCTCGGTTGGAGGGCCGGTAGAGAGTCGGTTGAGCATAACGTATATATCGGTAACGATGAGCAGTCTGTGATAGATGGCACTGTACCTTTTATAACTGTCAACCAGCCAAGCTACGGTCCTTTGTCCCTCGATTTGGAAGACACGTACTACTGGCGGGTCGATGAGGTCAACAATGCCGAGACTACACCGGTATGGATAAGTCGTACCTGGAGCTTCACAACAAGCGAGTATTGTGTTGTGGATGATTTCGAATCATACAATGAAATTGAACAAGAACAAGAAGGCAGTAACCTGGTCTATTTGACGTGGGTAGATGGTTTTGAGAATCCCTCAACAAACGGCTCAACGGTAGGGTATGTTGCATTATTCCAGCCCTCTATGGAGACTGAAAACGTTCATAATGGCTCCCAATCGGTACCGTTTACATACGATAATACAACTGCGAGTCTATCAGAAGCTACAGCGAGCACGAGCGACCTGGCAAGTAGATCGGATTGGACCAAAGGTGGTGCTGGAGCATTGGGATTGTGGTTCTATGGCGATCCAAACAATTCTGTAACTGAGCAGATGTATTTGAAGATTGATGGTACCAAGGTGGTATATGATGGTGACCCGGGGAATATAGCAATTCCACGCTGGACTTTGTGGATTATCGATCTCGCATCGCTTGGCGTGAATCAGGGCAATGTGACGACGCTTATTATAGGCTTTGAGAGGACGGGCGCAACCGGCGGCACAGGCACGGTGCTCTTTGATGACATTCGTTTATATAATGTTCCGGTTGATCCCGGCACTGAGAATCTGGTTCACTCATATACGTTTGAAGACGGAACGGCCAATGATAGCGTCGGCTCCGCTCACGGCACATTAGTGGGCGATGCGAATATTGCTGATGGCTCTCTCTTGCTTGACGGCGTGGATGACTGGATGTCGATGCCCGGCGACGTTATTGCGCTGAATACATACTCCGAGGTTTCAATCGAAGCGTGGTTTACTTCGGTAGACAGTAATAATACAGGGAATCACATGCTGGCCGCTTTTGGTGAAGAAGGCACGGGAGAAGCTTCTACCGCGGGGTATAAATACTTATTTATTTCGCCTGCACGAGGTGACGACGTAAGTCGTGCCGCAATCCAAACCAGTTCAATGGATACTGATCCCTGGGATGATGAAACGGGTGTCAGTGCGTCGGGCGAACATGATGATGGTCTTTTGCATCATTTTGTTTGCACCGTGAATGCCAAGAATATCGTCTTCTATATTGATGGCGAACTGATTGGCAGTGCAGATTTGGCTGCCGGCAATGAAATCGCCGGCATCAGCCAGGCCATCGCCTACCTTGGCAAGGGCGTCTATACTGTTGACCCGGAATGGACCGGTTCGATTCATGAGTTTAATATCTACAACAAGGCTTTGTCTCCGAGCGAGGTTATTTACCTTGCGACTCATTGAAAACTTAATGAGGCAATACGTATGTAGCCATAGAGTTTATAGTGTTAAGGTGACGTAGATAGTATTGCTGTTTTAGATTATTTCGGGGCCTGTACCGATTAACACGGTACCGGCCCCGCTTTTTTTGATAGGAGCCAGTGAGTGTTGCAGCGTATGCAGTTAGCATGTACAATGGTTCAGGATTGTGGCAAAGGACATGAGTCGCCGAAATAAGAAAAGAAACCAGATTATTTTTTTGGTTTCTTGAAGCATACAGCTTGTATGGAAGTTTCATCGAACAAAGATGCTTGAGTTTATAACGGACAGAGAAATATATGAGAAAGTTATTTGTGAGCGAATTGTAAAAGCTCAAAGATTCCTCTGGATTGCAACATCTGATTTGAAAGACCTGTATGTGGAAAAAGCAGGAGCGATGGTGCCATTTCTCGAGGTTCTATCCGATTTGTCCGGAAGGAATGTCGAAATAAGATTGTTGCATGCAAAGGAACCGGGAAAGGCTTTTCGGGAGGATTTTGATAAGTACCCGAATTTAATAAACGGCATGGAACGAATCCTTTGTCCGAGAGTTCATCTTAAGGCCGTGATAATCGACGGCGATTTTGCATATAGCGGCAGTGCCAATCTTACCGGCGCCGGGATGGGGGCCAAGAGTGAGCATAGAAGAAATTTTGAAGCCGGAATTATTACCGACGACCAGATTATAGTCGGCAAAGTAATGGAACAATTCGACAATATATGGAGGGGAACTCACTGTACCCGATGCGGGCGGAAGAAATTTTGCGCTGACTATAAGGATATTTTAGCTGAACGCAAACTTTAGTAACTGATAAAACCAGTCCACGACAAGGAGTCCTGTTTATCTTGGCGGTAAAGGAAGAAAATCTTTTATATCCTGTAAAAAAGGTTTATAATTTGCTTTGCTTTCGTTTGTATGAGTTATGATTGCCGCGACAGGTTTTGACACGAAAGTAAAAAATAATATTTTTTATTCCTGATGCAGGCAACCTTGATAAATGCACATATGTGGAAAGGAGGTCATTCGCATGCCTTCGGAAGAAGTTCATAATCAAGAACAATCCGGGAATACTCGCGGGGGCATATCTCGACGAAGTGTATTGGCTGCCGGGCTTGCAGCGCCTCTGATTGTTCCACGTTATGTACTCGGAGGTCCCGGAAATCAGGCGCCGAGCGATACCTTGACAATCGCCTGCGTGGGTGTAGCCGGTATGGGCAGAAACTATCTTGCCGGCTGTGAAAGTGAACGGATTGTCGCCTTATGTGATCTCGACCATGATTTAGTTAATAAAAGAGGTGTGTTTCAAAAATATCCGAAAGCCAGGCGCTATCGTGACTATCGGAAGATGTTCGATAAGGAAGCAAATAATTTTGATGCGCTTATCATCGCAGTACCGGACCATAACCATGCGCACTTTCTTAACACCGGCATACAACTCGGCAAACACATCTACTGTGCAAAACCGATTACGCATACTATCGGCGAAGCTAGGCGGTTCAGGCAGACACTGCTGAAAAATCCCAAACTGATTACCCTCTCAAGCGTGCAGTCCGCCGGTACCCAAGAGGCTCGAAGCACGACGGAATTATTAAATTCCGGGGCCATCGGCCCAGTGAGGGAACTGCACATCTGGTGCGATCACCCGGCTTATCCCTGTTCTTTATTGCGGCCGACCGATAAGCAGAGTCCGCCGGAGGGAATGGATTGGGACCTTTGGATCGGCCCGGCGCCGTATAGACCGTTTCATTCGGCATATCATCCCGAAAACTGGCGCCCCTGGTGGGATTTCGGTTCGGGAACGGTTGGTGACATGGCCTGTCATACAATGCACATATTCTTTAAGGAGCTCCGCCTCGGAGCACCGGGAATTGTTTATGGCTACACTTCCACTCGGAATACCGGATTCTTCCAAAACTTGCCGACACCTGAATGCCAGTCCAATGCGAACATGGTGACGTGGGAATTTCCTGCCAGAGGGAATTTGCCGTCGTTGAATGTGTACTGGTATGACGGAGGTATGAAGCCCCACCGTCCACCCGAGCTTGACCCCCGAATAGAATTGCGAAACAGCGGTCTGCTCTTTGTAGGCGAAAAGGGCAAGCTGATTGCCGGTTATTA
>CAZMWN010000307.1:0-3984 GCA_964569935.1 uncultured Pirellulales bacterium | reverse complement strand
TTAACTCTTTTACTCATGTACTCATTTACCCCCGGAGAAACCACTGCCCTCCGCTTTCCCCATCCCCCATATATAACTTAAAACTTAAAATTCAAAACTAAAAACTATCTTATAGAATCCCTGCCAAAAAACAAGGATATTCCGGAAATTGTCCTTTACACGGACTCGTGATTCGTGATTCGCATAACGTAAAAAAACATCATTGCGAGCTTTTTGTAGGGTGGTGGCTCGCCCCACCATTTGCAGGTAGCCGCAACCACCAGGTCGGCTTCACACAGCGGTTGCCCTTAGCGCCAAATTGAGCAAGGGCTCTGCCCCGAAATGAAAAGAAATAAGAAAAGATTGCTTGACAAAGCCCAATAATGTGGTACAATTGATAGATTACATAAAGATTAGAAATCTTTAGGCCCCAGACGAAGACAACTAACCTTTCCAGCTTTTCCGTTTCGTGATTTACCTAATAGGAGTAACGATGGCAAAAAAACTAAAGACTTCGGCTGATGGCAGGAAATGCAAGTTTCCGCACTGCAATCGTCTCCTGAGTATCTATAACCATGAGGCTTACTGTCATATACATCGCGAACAGGTTGCTCAGGAGGGAATGCGTAAGGTTCCATATCATCATAATGTATAAACCGATGCTATAGAGTACCTTTTCGCTGCCGGAGAGGGATTTTTCTTTTTTCGTTTAGCTGCTGCTCTCCGTAAGTACCGTCAGTAGCTAAGCCATCCCTTGCAGGAGCACGCCCTAAGGCGGAGTCCCAAGGACCGCACACCAAATTCAGTAAGATGACCCACGTTTTCCGCAAATCCTAAAAACGAAAATCTAAATCCTCCCTGTGGGATGGCCAAGCCCACTGCCTTAGGCACACCCAAGGTGGACCAGAGGCCTTTATGGCCGAAGTGGAGATATCTAATAAAATATTCACCCCGTGAAATACAAAAAAATATCAGCGAAAGCACGAAGCCGAAACAGCAATGCTTGATATTATTGGAATTGCGCAAAACGAAATTATCACACTCTAAATCTCAGCCGATGACTGATATTGTGGAACGCTCTTTGTGATTGGTGGCTCGTGAATTGTGCAAAAATACGTAGTTACCACAATATCAATGATCGCACGAATCCTGTATGATTAGCTGTTGTTAGCCTTATGACTTATTCTTTTATATAACTTTTGCAAATTTGTGGATAGATGCGAGTTTTTCGGGCGATAGGTAGGTTTTGTCAAGAAAATGTACCGGGGACCTTTAATTCTCTGCGTAATCGACTTATAGGTTATTTGGGAAAACTCAAAATATAGTAAAGCATAAAATAAACTGTTGGGGGTTGGCGATTTTCAATATAATGTCGGAAGATGAAAAAGGCTGCAAGGAAAAAGATTAAAAGTTTTGTTTAGTAGTGGAATCTGCAGATATTACGATAAAGAAAATTCTTGCCGTTTTACGATATAAGGAGTATTGTCCTAGGCAAGTAGGATGAATTTGAAGCGAGGTTAAAAGTCATATGTTGAAAATTTCTAAAAGAAATATTCTTTTATTAATGCTTGGGATAGAAAGAGACAAAAACGATACAACCCATGGAATTAATGGTATTACACGCTTACAGAAATTCCTTTTTTTATTGGAAAATGAAGACTATATCAAAAAAGTAGGTCAAGGATACGAGTTTGAAGCATACAAAGCAGGGCCTTATTCTCCTACTCTTTATGATGATTTGGAATTTTTAGAAAATCTTGAGCTAATCGAATCTGAAACTTCCGGAGTCGCTACTGAAGAAGAAGAAGCAGATATGGATGTTACATTTGAAGAATTAATGGATGATGAAATAAAAACTCCTGATCTATACGATGAGAAGCGATATAGTTTGACTAGAGAGGGATTGGAAAAAGTAAAATCTTTACTGGAATCGGAAAAATACAAACCCATTATTGATGGAATAAGAAAGATAAAATCAAAATTCGGCAAATATTCGCTGGATGATTTACTTTATTACGTTTATACGAAATATCCCGACTGGACAACAGAATCTGAAATAAAAGATCAGGTACTGCGTAAAGGGCGTAAAAGGTGACGCATGAGACTTTAGTTAATCTTGTTTTCGGGGCTCATGTTGCTATTTTGATTGCGGCGTTTGTTGTTTTCCTCAATTTCAGTACTTACTCTAATAAGTTCAGGAATTGGCAAAAAGATGTTGAAGAAACTCTAAGAAACCTAAAAAGAAATCTGGCTGATAGTCTTAGTGAAATACTTAAACCTATTTTTAAAAGCAGTAGTGCGAATACAAAAAGCATTTTAGATTCAAGTGGTAATTTTTGTGAAACAAAGGTTGAAGCTACAGAGGGTGAAAGCTACCTTAACGCCATATCAAATTTCGTTGATGATAGTGCTCATGAAATGGTTCGTTATAGATCGCTTTTGTTGGCTCACAGGGCTTATTCTTTTTGGGCAACTTATCTGAGTGGGACAATTTTAATTCTAGTTGTATTAGAAATCACGATTTTAGCATTAATAGGTTACTTTGGAATACTTAAGGGAAATAATATATCAGACCTACTAATCATGGTTTCTTTTTCGATATCGGCAACAGATATTATTATTTGTTTTTTGGGGCTAATCTTTTTAGTGATAAATCATAACAAAGGTATAAAGAATAGAGGCTGTAATGATTGACCTTACAAAAGAATCGTCTTTGTTGGATCCTATAGCTGGATATATTAGAAGGAAGGGATTCATATTTCAAATCCAAGAACTCCCTTTTTATCAGCGTAGTGTTGATATATATGGCTTTTCGAAGATCAGTAATAAAACAATAGCTATAGAATTAAAACTTCACAAATGGAAGAAGGCGATTGAACAAGCTCTTCTTTACCAGCTTTGTGCGGATAAGGCATATATTGGAATGCCGAAGAAATTTATAGGCCGCGTTAATTTAGATTTAATTACAAGATATGGGATTGGCTTAATTTCTGTAAGTGAAACCGGTAGATGTCGAGAAATGATCGAGGCAAAACAATCATCTGTATTGAGAATTGGGTATAAAAATAATCACATTGATTATTTACAAAGGCGCATAAATGGGTAGCAAACCTCAAATTATAATACGTATGGGAAGTCATGCCGAAAAAGATTACATCTTGAAACTTCACGCAAAGTATGATGGTATAATAATCGGAGCTAATATTGTTGAAGCAACAGCGGGAGCAACCGCGAGTCTTGTCGGACAAAAGCTCAAAATGCCGTATTATATCGATCCTATGACTTATGTATTTGGATGCAATCTTGATGGGATTAGTTCTAATCAAAAAAGAAAGAAAAAAACTGTCATAGATTACAAAAGATCTTACAGAAAACTGGCATCTGAATTAGGAACACTATTTTCTAATGTCTTAGATAGAAAGACTCCTGTTAAATTGGAAGATTTTACGAAGGCAACATTAAATGAACTCTGCCAAAAAGTGGTAAATTACCAACTCGAAAGATTGCATACAGAATTTGAGAAGGACGAAGAGTATAAAGAGTACGCCGAATCAATACCCAAACCAGCTGCTGTTTTTTCTCCTTATTTTTTGATTGAGTCAAATGATTGGTTTGATTTATTTCTTTTGCTTTCTAAAACTACTGCAGATATAAAGCCCGGAGTGCCAGTTTATTCTGTTTTATGCGCAGATTACAAATGGTTGGTTGAAAACTCTTTCACCGAAAAGTTAATCACTGAAATACCAAAAACAGGTATTAATGGTATTTGGCTATGGTTTTCGAATTTTGATGAATGGAGTGTTCAAGAAAAATATTTAAGAGGTTTCAAAAATTTAGTTGAACAATTGAGCCAAAAAGGCTTGGAGGTATATAATAGACATGGAGGATATTTTAGTTTAGTACTAAACGAATTTGGCATGAATGGTATAAGTCATGGTGTAGGTTATGGGGAAAAAAAGGATGTGTTCCAAATAAAAGGTCCACCAACTACTCCAGTTGTTCAAT
>CAZMWN010000306.1:0-3994 GCA_964569935.1 uncultured Pirellulales bacterium | reverse complement strand
ATTGGTGTTCTTGGATGTTATAGGACGTCACGGTGTTTAGTCCCGTGACAAATCCGGAGAAAAGAGCTGCTCAAAGATACTTACTATACGCTTAGCGGCCTGTCCATCCCATAAAGGTGGTATCTGAGGTTCTCGGTAGTTGCCACTTATGGCACTTTTATATGCAGTGACAATCTTTTCTGTATCAGTTCCTACAACCTGGTTTGAGCCGATAGTAACAGTGACAGGACGCTCGGTGTTTTCACGTAATGTGATACAAGGAACTTTTAGGATGGTTGTCTCTTCCTGGATACCACCGGAGTCGGTCAACACAATCTTAGCATTAGCCTGAAGTCTCAAAAAATCCAGGTAGCCAACCGGATCCAACATGTGTAGATTCTTAAAACTATCCACCTTAGGCTGCAGGCCGAGAGAGGAGATATTTTTTCGAGTCCGGGGATGGACTGGAAATAAAATAGGCATGTCCATCTGGATTACTTCCAATGCATCAAGAATTCGCGAAAAGACTATAGGATCATCCACATTAGACGGACGATGGAGAGTAAGTACTGCAAAGTCACTGCCATCGAGACAACCCTGTTGTCGTAAATCCTCCACTATCGTGGATTGTTGAGCTTTCTCTAAATGACTTAGTAGAGTATCAATCATAACATGCCCAACCATGTGTATCTTATCGGGAGCCACACCCTCAGCCAAAAGATTATCTACACCTGCCTGTTCAGTACAAAACAACAGATCACTGATAGCATCTGTAAGAATACGGTTAATCTCTTCCGGCATTGAGCGATCGAAACTACGCAGACCGGCCTCTACATGAGCAAGCTTTATCTTGAGTTTTGTTGTAACAAGACCACAGGCAATTGTACTATTCACATCACCTACCACAACAACTAAATCAGGTTTGTAGTTGATGAGAACCGGTTCAAACCTTTTCATTATTTCGGCGGTTTGTACAGCATGGCTACCAGAACCTACATCAAGATTAATATCAGGCTCGGGAATACCCAAATCTCTGAAGAAGAGGTTACTCATTTTATTGTCATAGTGTTGTCCGGTATGAACAAGAATCGCATTAATGTTCTTGTGCCGGTGGCACTCGGCCATCAGCGGTGCTATTTTAATAAAATTTGGTCTGGCACCAACTATGTTTATTATTTTCATAAATGCTCTTGTGAAAAAATAGAAAGCTTCGTTAGCAATCTGATATCAGATTAGTATAAAACTTCTTCAATCACATACTTTTTTAGCTGTCAGCCGTGGAACGGCACATGCATCGGTACTCTTTCGGTTATCGTTATGAAATTCAATCGCGAGTACATTTGTACCTGTGGATAGCCATCCAGGTTTCACTTCAATATTGTAGATTTTTTCAGGCTCTTCCTCATCGTGCTTAAATAGTGAGCCTTTGTTGAAGCCAGTAGGAGCACCGGCAGGTCCCATAGAGGGACTTCGGGTTATTTCCCTGCCGTTAAGGTATGCAATAAATCCATCATCATAACGCATCCCCAGTTCCAAGCTTGCTATTGAACCGGTATTATTAATCTTAAAAGGGCGCCTCATATAGACAGTTCGATAGCTACCTTTCATATCGTTGAGCGATGTCGGATAGTTCATCTCACTGCTGTATCCAATTCCAGACGGTCCCTCCAGCCAGTCTGAATCGTTAAAATCTGTAATGTTCCATTGATCTGGGGGCTCAGTAACACCTTTGAAGTAACTCCACTTGTCTCCTACGGAGATTAGCTTTACATCGCTCATCTTCGGGACTATCATCGACACTTCAATATGGTGCACACCGGCAGAGCCTGCATCGATCGTTAATCTCCCATTGTAGTGTCCCTCTTTCAAACCTGCCCTGTCAATATTGACTAAAATAGCGTTTGTTTCAGTCGTACAACTACCGGAAGATTTACCAACAGAAAGCCAGGGAGCCGAAGGAGATATACGATAAAGCAAAGTACCCTCGCCAGTGTTATTCAAGTCAATAGACTTAGTCTTGGCTATTGGGCCAAATTCAATATTTCCCTCACGGACATCCAGAACCGGTTTGCCTACACTCACTGTCAACATCGTAATCCCGGTAAGCTGAGGTTGATTGTTATCGAAAACCCTCAGAGTAACGGTGTACGCACCCGGTCTTGTATATGTATGACTCAGCTTGGCGACACCGTTTGGTTCCCGTGTACCATTGCCGAAATCCCAGCTATACTTATCGATATTCCCATCGGTATCACACGAAGCCAAAGCATCAATATCTATTGTTAACGGGGCATCGCTACGAGGATATGCAGTAAATTCGGCAATAGGTGGATGATTACCCCCCGGGATGAATTCGAAAGGACCCAGGTCAGGCTGATTTCCAATATAGTACAATGATACACCCTGACCTTTACTCCAGACAAGTGACTGACTCAATTCAATGACGTTTTTCTCATAATCAATATTTACAATCCGAGCCACAGAATTCTGGCTTTCAAGCCGAATGAGATCTCCAACTTCCCCGGTGATATTGTAACCATCATAAAAATAACTTGCATCTTCGACAGGTAAATATACCCCGCTCCCGTCATTAATAGTTTTCGTCAGGAAGACTCCGGCATCAATCATAGGGCTGTCTGCCCTGAGATGGAAATCTCGCTTTTCTTCGTCTATAAAGAGTGGATCAAGCTCTATATTATCTTTAAACAATTCCGGATATTTTTTTTCTATATCAACCAACTGCAGTTGGTAACGGACCAAAGAACGTCTGTAACCAAGAGTTACGAAATATTGCGACTGCTCACTGGTATCAAAAAAGTTGTTGTTCTGGCACAGGAATCCGTTCAGCCGACCCGCAAGCATTTGAACCGGTTTCCCGGAAAGTGTCTTTGTCCACCATGACCACCTCGTATCATTAGCAACAAAATTTGATCCGGCCAGGATATTATTTTTAAGAATATTGTCCACAAAAGAATAACTTTTTGAAGATGATAGACTAACTCCGGCGAAGTTGCTGCCGTAAAAAACGTTATTATAGACACGGTTGCCGGTATTGTAATTAGCCTCTTTTCCGTACAGTGTCAAATCCAGACCCGGACCAACAGTATCATAAAACAGGTTGTTTCTAATAATACCTTTCTGGCCTGCGTATTGAATCCCTGCATAGGGAGAATGGTTTCCACTGGAAGGGATATATGCAAATATATTTTTTTCGATCAGGTTGTGCTTTGTACAATCATATTCATAGATATCATGGTCAAAACCCACATCATGACAATCATAAACTTCACCAATCTTCTGAAGTTCGTTATGAAAATAGTTGTTCCTGATCACATTGAAATTTCCACCCTTGATAGTCCAGAGGGTATGCTTAGCTTTTTTGAAAGTATTATTTACTACAAGATTTCTGTCGGACTTTATCAGGGAAAGACTATCCTGAGTACAATCTTCAATCGTATTGCCAATAATGGTATTAAACATTGCCTGCTGGAAAAAAAGACCGGTTTTTGAACTACCATGTGGATCGACTGCTTTAGAGAAGTGATTGTTCCGGATGATATTATGATTTGCTCTTATTGCGTATAGCCACCTTCGTACACCGGTTATTTTCAACCCCTCGATGATTAGATAACTTCTATCTGTAATATCAATAGCCGGTTTAAGAGATGTACCGGAAATAACAGGTTCTTCATCGGGAAAATTTTTAAAACAGATATAATTGTCAGCTTGGCCGGACCGTTTAGGATGAAGCGTCTGGCTGTATTTACCTTCCCGTATCATGACTGTTTGGCCTGGAAGGACTCTATCGGCGGCTGCCTTAAAAGTTCTGTAAGCGGTCTCTGTACCCCAGCCACAAGTACGAGTAGCAGGATTATATGTGGAACTTTGAGTACTCTTGATCTGCCAATCTACATAAATGACACTTCCCGCCTTTGCCTTGCGATCGCAACCTGTACCAACTACAATACAAATTGCTGCCAAAAACTCCAGCAAAAGCATCCTATAAGATACGTAA
>CAZMWN010000305.1:0-4028 GCA_964569935.1 uncultured Pirellulales bacterium | reverse complement strand
ATATTACTGGAAAAGAATATAGATGATGATGAGCAGTTGGTTGTTGCCGCCGGTTCCGGATTGATAGATATGGATGATCAAACAGCAGCCGTCCTACACAGTCGTCTGACAGAGGATATAAACAACGGTAAAGAAGCGTTACTCGACAGCGAAGTGGATTCGCCTTTTAGATATAGCTGGCCGGACAACATAAAAAATATTATTGCAGTACCATTATGTGGGAAAGAAAAAACGGAATCTCACGTAGTCGGGAGTGTCCAAAATGGCAACCACATAATAGGACTGATGGTTGCAATAAATAGAATCGGCAAGCAGGATTTTGATAGTACCGACGTCAAACTATTTAATTCAGTAGCCAGCGGTTGTGCAGTCTTCATTGAGAACGGCAGGTTATTTAAGGATCTAAAAGAATTATTCATCGGCTCACTAAGAGCATTGACAAGCAGCATTGATGCCAAAGATAAGTATACACACGGCCATTCTGAAAGAGTTGCATTTATTTCTCGCTGGATTGCAGAAAGACTCTCTGAGCAAGAGTCGTTGGAGGATGAAGAAATACATGAGATTTATTTGGCGGGATTGCTGCATGATATAGGAAAAATCGGAATAGACGAGATAGTATTACGAAAAAACGGCAGACTTACAGAAGAAGAATTTTCCCGCATAAAAATGCACCCATCGATAGGAGCAGGCATTTTACGTGAAATAAAACAGATGCGTGATATAGTTCCCGGAGTGTTGTGTCACCACGAGCGAGCAGACGGAAAAGGTTATCCGAACGGATTAGCGGGGGAGCAAATACCGCTGACGGGCAAAATTGTTGGATTAGCAGATAGTTTTGATGCAATGACATCAAAGCGAACCTATAGAAATGCAATGACCGTAGAGCAGGCTATTGCAGAGATAGAGAAAGGATTGGGTACACAATTTGATGAAAAAATCGGGAGAGTATTTCTTGATAGCGATGTATATCAGCTCTGGGACAGCATCCGAGACGGCTTGGGGGAAATTAACCAAAACGGTGCTTCTGCAGAATATGGCACTGCGGCTGTGGAGACGCTAATAAGATGAAAGTCAAGATACAAGATTATAACGAGGTTACTGTTATTGAGTTGCAGGGGGAGCTGGACGGTGATTTTGCGGAATTATTCAAAAATACAATTACCGACGTAATCGGAAGACGTAAGGCCGGCATAGTGCTCGATATGAGCTGTGTCGGATTTATTGACAGTCAGGGACTGGAACAATTGTTGTGGGCACGTGACTATTGTAACCAAAACGAACGTGGGCTTAGATTGGCTGGTCTTGATGAAAACTGCATGAGAATTATGGAAATGACTCGTCTCGAAAATGAATTTGACCACTACTCAGAACTTACAGAGGCGGTCAAGAGTTTTGCATAAGCGGAATAATCGGAAGGTTCAACTTATTAAAAGTTACAGAGATGTAATATGAGCCAGATAG
The DNA here is from genome assembly GCA_964569935.1 of uncultured Pirellulales bacterium. Classification (GTDB taxonomy): domain Bacteria; phylum Planctomycetota; class Phycisphaerae; order Sedimentisphaerales; family Anaerobacaceae; genus JAFGPS01. Next base: position 2,564 of record CAZMWN010000305.1, on the reverse strand, counting down.
CAGTAGAAAATAAAATGCAGCTTGGACAGCTATTGCTTTCCCGTGGTATCATTACAGCTGAGCAGATAGAAACAGCCCTCGCCGAACAAAAAGAAAAGGGTCATCGCAAGCTACTTGGTGAGCTTTTAGTGGAAATGGGCTTTTGTACAGAAAACCAGATAGCCTCCGCGTTAGCTCAAGGCTACGATGTACCGTACGCGCAAATTAGTCCGAAATTATGCGATCCAAAGGTGCTTGAAATTTTGCCGAGAGATTTTCTCGAAGAACACATAGTTCTTCCGTTGTTTAAGGTGTATGATGTTCTTACAGTTGCGGTTAGCGAGCCTACGAACGTTTTTCTAATGGATGAAATTGAGCGTATTAGCGGCTGTAAGGTCCAGATTGTATGCTCAACAACAAAGGATATTAAGGCAACCTTGCAGACCTATTTGCCGGCTGCTAACGTATTTGTTATTGATGATATCATCGATGATGAGGGACTGGAAGACTTCACTCTGATTGAGAATATCACACAGGACATAGGCAATCTCGAAGAGATAGCCGGTCAGTCACCGGTTGTTAAGCTTGTCAATTACCTGCTTTATAATGCTGTGCGGGAAAACGCCAGCGATATTCATATTGAACCTGATGACAAAATACTAAGGGTCCGATACAGAGTTGACGGCAGATTATATGAAAAGATGAGTCCCCCTCATCAGATGCATTCTGCAATTGTCTCGCGTATCAAGATTATGGCTGAGCTGGACATTGCCCAGCGACGTCTGCCACAGGACGGCGGAATCCATGTATTAATGGAAAATAGGCCGATTGATTTACGAGTATCGGTTATGCCTGGCAACTTCGGTGAGAAAGTTGTTATCAGGATTATCGATCCTCAGAAGGTGCTCTTTAGTCTTGAATCGCTTGGATTTACCTATGAAAATCTCAAATTATTCAGGCAGGTTATACAATCTCCGAATGGTATCGTTTTGGTGACAGGGCCGACCGGGTCAGGTAAGAATACTACTCTTTATGCCGCCCTGTCTGAGTTAAACAGTGAAGAGGTTAACATTTGTACAGTGGAAGATCCGGTGGAATGTAATATTTCCGGAGTTAACCAGTTTCAGGTTCACCAGGGTGCAGGATTTGAATTTTCGACAGCCCTGCGAAGTCTGCTAAGGCAGGACCCGGATATAATAATGGTCGGTGAGATTCGTGATCAGGCAACAGCAAATATAGCGGTTCAGGCAGCTCTTACAGGGCATCTGGTCCTTTCAACCCTGCATACAAACGATGCTCCTGGTGCTATAACTCGTTTACTGGATTTGGGAGTTGCTCCCTATCTTGTGAGTGCTTCCTTGATTGCGGTATTAGCTCAGAGACTTGTGCGCAAGATATGCTCGAATTGCAAAACAGAGTATGAACCATCTGCGAGCATGAAGAAGGTTGCTGAAAAAACCGGCGGCAAGGTCGAAAAGTTCTATCGGGGCGTAGGTTGTAAAAAATGCAGGAATACAGGTTATGCCGGACGTATTGCCATTCATGAACTGTTTGTCCCGAACGAGGAAGTTATGGATATGATTAATGAGGGAGTGAGCCTGAAGAAGTTGAGAGCAAAGGCACTACAAATCGGCATGGTCTCGCTTCAGTCGGATGGAATCGAAAAGGTACAGGCGGGAATTATTTCTATTGAAGAAGTGTTGAGAACAACACAGACAGAGCTGTAAGAAATTTTGCTGCAGGCGATATAATTTGGAATTATTGGTTGGAAAAAGATGACGGTTTCAGTGATAAAAACTGCGGAAGAGCTTGATTCTACAGAGCAAAATAAAAATTCACCACCCACAGGCGGCAGCCAGAGACCGGATAAAGAAAACTCTGGAACACTCAAACATACCGAAAGTGCTCTGAGTTCCCAGGCACAAAGAGATTATATCAAAAATTGGTCACAATCTGCAGCAGCAGAGAATACGAAGCTACGTAGGGTAAAAGTAAAGCCTGCGGAGCTAATACTATTCACAACGCAGTTGTCGGTAATGCTTGATAGTGGTGTCGTGCTAAGCGATGCTCTTGATGCTATAGCGGAACAGGCTGAGCATGGTACATTCAAAATGGTAATAATAAGCGTTGCCGACAGTGTCAAGAGCGGCGAGAATTTTTCAAAGGCTTTGGCCAGCTATCCAAGGGTATTCAATGCAATGTTCATCAGCATGGTCAAAGCATCGGAAGCATCCGGTAAAATGGCGGAAATGCTTAATGTGCTCAGCGGCTATCTAAACTTCGAGTCTGAAACCCGCAAACGCATCAAAGGTGCACTTACATATCCCTTTGTCATGGCGCTCATGGCCGTAGCGGCGACTGGAACGCTGATGTTCTTTGTTTTACCTCGTTTTATGGGGATTTATGAGGCCAAAGGGGCTGCACTGCCAAAACTGACACAGGTATTGGTAAGTTTCAGCAAGATATTAGGCAATTTCGAGATAATGACGGTTATAGTGACAACGGTGATAATAGCGTCAGTGGGATTGTATTACTGGGCGGGAACATTATCAGGCCGACGGGCAATAGATTTTATCAAAATACGA
>CAZMWN010000304.1:0-4031 GCA_964569935.1 uncultured Pirellulales bacterium | reverse complement strand
GTATTCATGCTGTGATTTGGATTCAATTTTACCCGCCTTTGAACAGACAATCCGAACAAAATATCGGTCTGCATCAAGAATTCGGGTTATATCCGCTCTATTACCATTAATTTTTGTACGAGTTGTATGTAGTTCCGGATGATTCCAATCTGCCGCGTTTCTCCATTCCGTACTTCCGTAAGGAAACACAAGCGAGACGGATAATTGTTTTTGTTGTAACAAAGGTGATTTAATACGAACCGCTAATATATCACGATTTGGATGACAAATGGTTAAAACTTTAACCGGCTGGCCTTCTATATCAAACTGGCTGCTTAAAATTCCGTTCCAAAGATCAAGCGTTTGGTATATATCAGTTAAATCCTCAATTTCTGCAACTGAGCCATCGGATTTAGTGATACGCAAGCCAATTTGCCCAAGGTGCAGACGGTGTGGATTCGAACGCAGCCATGTCGCGGCGGAAGAATATCCTCCGGAGGAATCTTTATCAGAGGCATAGGGAACTTTTCGTCCGGCAACGTCATATTCTTCAAGAATATCGGACAGCTTGTAATCATTCGTATTTGGCATAGAATGCCACCCCCATTGAGATTGAGTGCCGAGCGGCATGCCTTTTTCGTGATGCTCTGGAAAGCTCTGCAATCCGGTGACATCTGCGGTGAAGGCGAATTCGCCGTTACCGACGCTCAAAGGTGTAAGCGGGTCTGCTTTTTTCAGGATAACGTTATGCCTTGTAACTAATGTATGGCGATCTATCTTGCCGCTTGTGATCGCGGATAATGAAAAGATAACAGATATACAGGCAATAAGAATGATTTGTTTCTTTCGTCTCATAATTCATAATGTCCTTTCCAAAAACGAAAGGCTCATATTACTATAGAACCTTTATTTTTGAAAGCGGAATCTTCTCACCCGTTGGGCATGGATTAACACAATAATTAATATTTATTGAGCGATTATACAATAAATTCAATGCGTGTTACTTCTCTTCTTTGCGTGTATTCTTATTAATCTGCCGCTTTTACGGGTAAAAAATAACCGGGCAATCCGCATTCTTTGAGCTCATTGAGTCCTTCGATAACACATTTGGCATTTAACATCGCACCCGCCGCATTGGTATGAGTATGTTCATTCGGTCCGAAATACAATGAAGTGACTCTCTCCTGCCCCTCTTCTTCATAGCGTGTGGTTATGATTTCGTTGAGATTAACAAAAGGTACACTTTCGGCTTGTGCCGCCTCAGCCGCCCATTTGGCGTAGTCGTTCGATGACCTGATCACTTTGCTGTCGGGTGTCCACCTGTTCCGTGGAATCAACGAGCAGACAATCGGTATCGCGCCTTTGGCCTTAGTATCGGTAATATACTTTTTAATGTACCAGCCGTAGGTATGAACTACTTCATGTTTACCGGTTAAAAGATTATCGATATCCTCTATTTGTTCGCCGGAGCCTTTAATAGTACCGCGAGCCCTTCTGCTATCATTCAGCTCACCACTGTCGTTGTGTCCGAACTGCATCATAACAAAATCACCCGGTCTGATATAGGCAAGAACCTCATCCCAAAGTCCCAATGTCCGATACGTCCGGCTGCTTGTTCCACCCATGGCACGATTCTCTACATTGATTCGGGTCCTGTCGAAAAAATCGGCTATTGTTGCACCCCAGCCCCACTGGCCGTTCTCGCCGTCACCGAGCCTGCCCGTCCTGACCGTGGAATCGCCTATAAGAAACAGAGTCGGCAGATTAGGATCGGATACCGGCTGAGCTTTCGGATGCCATGTCCGGGTCATCAACTCCTCGGTTTGTTTTAGCATAACGTTCTCTGAATACGCTGTCACTTCCTGTCCCTTTACTGATAGATAATCAGATAAGGCGCATTCTTTTAGAGTCTTAAGCCCGGAGACTACGAGGGCAGCATTGAAATCCGCCGCCACAGCGTTCGTATGTGTATGGTCTTTCGGGAAGAAGCTCGCCACCCTGGCCTGACCAAGAAGTTCGTACTGGTCGGCGATAATCCGTGTCAGATCTATAAAAGCTACATCCTGCAATTTTGCGATCTCGGCCGCCCATTTACTATAGTTGCCTGAACCTCGTTCTACTCTGCCGTTTTTCCAGATATTTCTGGCCGTTAACGAGAGGATAATTGGTGTAGCGCCTTTGGCCCTGGTATCGGCTATAAACTTCCTCATATACCAGCCAAAGGTATGAACGATTTCATGTTTTTTAGTTATAAGGCTGTCGATTTTCTGAGTTTCCTCTCCCAGACCGGGAATTGATCCGCGTGCACGATGATTATCGTTAATCGCTCCGCCGTCATTGTGTCCGAATTGAATCAATACAAAATCACCGGCATTAATTTCATCCAGTACTTTATCCCATAGTCCTTCAGTCTGGAATGTCCTGCTGCTTCGACCTCCACGAGCACGGTTAAAGACATTAATTTTGTCTGTATCGAAGTAGTCAGCAAGGTAACTACCCCAACCGCAGTCGACGCCGTTACTGGCGGTGGAATCGCCTATGATGAATAAATTCGGTAACCTGTTTTCAGGTGCCGAATCCGCCGCATGTACCCAGGAAAAAGCTGGAACAATAAAAACAAAAATTATAAATACATGAAATATATCTCTTCTAATCATGGATGATTATCTCTAAAAAAACCATCTATTAATAATATGCTTTATGCTATTTTTCTCAAAAATAACGACGATAGAGACCAACTACATGGGTACTTCACTTCGTACGGTTATTTTTGCAGGTTTAGGACCATCGCTTGTGGCAGTGACAGTGACATTACCGTCTTGCCCTTCTTTAGTCCTTAAAATCAACATCGCCTTGCCGTAAAACAGTTTCCGATAGTCTGCCTGAAACGGTTCAAGCGAAAGGGGATTACCATTGCCGACGCCTGCAATTTCCGCGGGTCCTTTAACGTTGAAGTTAATTAGATTGTCTGCTAACGGGCAAAGGTTACCTTTGTCATCCAAAGCTTCAACCATTATATAGCAAAGGTCTTCACCGCAAGCTCTTAGTTCCTTCCTATCGGGCGTGAGGCGAATTTCTGTTGGTTCTCCCGCTGTTCGCATTACAGCTTCACCAATTTTCCTGCCATCCTTGTAAGCAACCGCTTTGAGTTCACCCGGTTTATAAACAACATCATTCCATCGCAGGCGATATTTATAAGTGACATCATAGTAATCAGATTCCATTTTCTCCGGATAAACGGCAAATTCCTTAATACTGGCCCAAGCTTCACCCTGCATGTTGGTAAATTCGATGCGTAAATATCTAGTCTGTGTATCTACTTCGTGAAATATTTGGCTCGGGCCGCCCCACCTTGGCATTCTGCTTGTACTCTTTGTTACAATCGTCTCCCATGTCAAGCCATCAGTGGAGACTTTTATTTCATACCCATAGTTCTTTTCTTCTCTTTCGAAGTCAATTGCCAGATAACGAATCGATTTAACTTCGCCAAGATCAACCTGCCACCATTGGTCGGCGCCGGCGGCGGTTGCACACCAACGTGTAGCTCTGTCGGCATCATTTGCACTCTCGGCACCATGACTATCCTCTTTTTGGGCGGAGCTTGCTGTGGCAGATTTACCTTGTGCCAGGTTTTCCGGCTTCTGGGGTATAACTCCCTTTTGGCGACGCCCAAGAGACTTTCCATTCAAGAACAATTCGGCGGAGTCACCATTAGTATATACAAAGACAGGAACATTTTTACCGACATGCTCAGGCCAGTTCCAGTGTGGCAGAATATGCACCGTTGTTGTTTCGGGACGCCAATAACTGCGGTATAGATAGAACCTGTCTTTTGGAATTCCGCAAAGGTCCACAATGCCGAAGTATGAACTTTTTGCTTGCCGTGCAAAAGGTGTTGGCTCACCTAAATAATCAAAACCAGTCCAGACAAATTCACCCGCCACAAAACTGTCATCCTCCATCAGTTTGAATTCCAAATCAGGTATATCCGACCAGCTTGCGGCATTCAGGTCGTAGGAATCCACCTGGTGTTGGCTGGAAAATTCGGTTTT
>CAZMWN010000303.1:0-4031 GCA_964569935.1 uncultured Pirellulales bacterium | reverse complement strand
AACTACAGGAGCATCAACTCGAACTGGCTAAAGACACAGATAACACAGTAGTCATATCAGACCTTTCCTGGTATGATACTGCCACCGGACGGTTTGTACGCGTATTAAAAACAGATGACCAGGTGCTGTTCGCCAATGCCTATGACGGCGAATGCGTTTATCTGGCCAAAAAAGGACCAGGCGGCATACTTAAAATTGAGCAGGAGGCCGTAACCGATGAATTCCAGGTGCCCGGCAATCCGGCAGACTTCATGGGAATTGCAGCCGGTATCAAAAGTTCCGTACCCAGAGAACACTATCCACCAATCCTTAATGTCACGACAGAGACGCTTGAAGATGGAAAATCGGCCCGCGTTTACAAGTTGGGTTTCACTGATGCATGGGGAAATGCCGATACCTACTTTTTGTTCAGGGTTCGCACTAATACGGACATCATCGATGGGATCGAATGCATCGTTAAAGGCTCGACTACTCGTGTGCACCAACGTCTGGTTACCGAGACAGTGGACAGCCCCGAATTTTCGTGGAATTTGACCGAGCTTAACTCAAGCCTCATAGAACAGGCCGGCGATAATGTTGACACTATCAAAGGGGCAAATATTGTAAATGTGCAGCACATGGCACAGAATGCCACTGGTCCTGTCTATATCTTTGCAAAAGAACCTTCATGGACAAGCCAGCGAACAATTTATGATTTGCCCGATTCGACGAATCCGACGGCCCGCTTTTTCTGCACTACTTACCGTTCAAAAGACGGCCGTGACATAGCACTGACCCAGGGAGAGTCTTTTACCCGATATTTTTCCGCTCTTTTCAATAAGGTTAAGGAACAGGGAAACCGGGTATCCTGGACTTATGAGTCGGATAACGGGTTTAAAGTACTGCACCAAGACGATAAGAATACCGAGATGTGGTGGACTGAGTTCGCTCTCAGGAGTTCAGGTTTCGATCCTCAGGCCAATCGTGTCGGTTATATTATTCAGTCTTCTGCCGGGACTTACATGGTCCTTGCCGTTAATGGACCGGTTAGTGAGCAGGAGCTACATGATCTGATTGACAGTTTAATTCCCGCAGGAGAATATGTACCCGGTTCGGTTGAGCCTTGATTATAATAACACGTCTTTTTTGATGTCAATTCACAGGCCGAGCGTTGAAACTCGGCCTTTTTTTAATCCTCACCTGTCAAAACTCTAATAAATTGCAAATAATGGAATTATTTTGTAAATTTGTTTATCGAGATTTGTCTTTATAATAGTACTGGATTTAGGAGCTTCTATTGAAAGACCGTTCTGATGAAAAACTGGTTGCTGATTCTCGTAACGCAGATAAAAGTGCGTACGCTCTGCTCGTGGAAAGATATTACAAGCAGGTTTTTTTAGTATGCCTGGGAATCGTGGGAAATTCACAGGATGCCGAAGATATAGCACAGGAATCGATATTAAAAGGATTTTTGGAGATATCAACGTTGCGGATAATTAGCGAGCGTATAGCGAGTCGAAATTGATCCGCTTGTTCTATACCTCTAAAAATCTTTATTTACCTCAAGCCATGTCTCATCGGGGGTATGACCATTAGTAATGGCTGCTTTATAGTATTCAGTAATGCCAGAAACAACTTGATGAAGAGCAGAGCCAAGGTCATCATTCCATGGCCGACTAGTGTCGTAGGGGCCTGCTTGTACAGAGGTATTAATAAAATGGCTCTGCGTGAACATTACTTTCTGGCTTCCGATAAATTTATATAATCGTATCTTGATAGGCGTAGAAAGCTCTTTCAAGCTAAACTCATATTCCTTTATTAGTTCTTTTGCAGCATGGATGTAATCTGATTCATTTTCAAATACACTTTCTGGTGTCCAAGCCATCATTTAGTCCTTTCAGATTGTATGGGATAGAACGATAAGATAAGGGGCGGCCTTTAGGCCGTTCCTTTTAATTCGCTGATTATATGTTAACCTCCATGATTTAGCTTAATAAGCACAGGTTGAAGCTCAACCATTCTAATTTGTATTCGCATTATTTCATCGGATGGGATCTTAAGCCAAGAGCCGCCAGGTGCAGCTTTTCTTACTATGTGTTTTCTCATAAGGGTTGCTCTCTCCTCCTGCAGTTTTATAAACTCGTGAATTGCGGGATGATCTTGTAGAGGATACCTGATGTTATCAACAGGTTCTCGGTTATAGCATCGTTTGGAGTCTGGATGAAATAATATAATGTTTTCTCCATCTTGTTTAGGTGTTATATCGACAAGGTGGCCGTCAGGTGATTTCCAGACAGCATGAAACTCAGCTTCAACTAACACATTTTGCATTTCCCATATGGTCCACCCGATTTGCATTTGTCCGCCATCCCTTTTGATTTTCTCAGGTACATTGAAGAAACAGTCCAAAAGGCGACAATAGGGAGGTGGTTTTACCGGGACAAAACAAGCTTCCTGTGAAGGATCAAGCTGTTGACACAACTGTTCGATCTCTTTAGTAATTTTCTTGGGTGTTGTATGGATTATTTTGTTCATTAGAATATTAAAAATGTACCGGACGCCGTTTAAATTCTCTATATATTCCCGTTTTATGGAGTGTGTATATCTGTTAATTTTCCGTCTACGAAGGTGAGGATGTGTTGAGGTGGGCTATAAATGCCTATACTAACAGCCTCGATTTCTCCATAGTACCATGTCTCTATGGTGCCATAAGTTGTTATGTTTCTTGTGGTTCTACCTTTATCATCCCCCCAGCTCGCAATAACCATGTCTCTCGTCATTCCAAGCATAATCTTTCCATTAAGAATACAATCTCTTTGCTGTGTGCTTAATGAAGTGTGGTTTCTTATATATTCTTGACGCCTAAGAATAGGTCGAATCTCTTTTTTCCATTTATATACACTACTTGCGGGTTTTTTAGTGATACCTTCTGGGTCATTATCTCCGGATAACGTATAGATTCTTTTGAATAAATCAGAACAATTACCATATTGACCATTCTCGATATATGTATCCGCCTTTATATCTATTTGCGTTCTCAACTTTTCAATATCTTCGTCAAGTACCATTGCTTTTTCATGCCATTCAAAAGAATAATTGTTAGGTTGCATTGTAGATATAAGTTCGCCTGCTTGCTCGTTGAGACTTTCCCATTTTATGATATCTGCTTCAAGGTCAGCACGCATTTGTATTACTGCTTCGTTGCAACCTGCAAAACATAAGCACAAGAGTGTCAATATGGCAGTATTAATCATGATAAAGTTTATAGTAAGTGGTTTCATATTCTCCCTTCCGATAGAGTTTATTAAGGACAGTTTTCGTTTTCTGTGTAACATTATCATCCATTAATAGGTGGATTTCCATAGTTTATGCGTTTATTATTCGTCAATATCGAAATATCTTGGTTCATCTCCGTTTTCTATATCGTTACGCCAATTACGCATAATCCCACAAAGATATTTGAAATAATTTGACCGCCCCTTTGATTTTGCAACATACATAGCTCCCTTGACTTGCTTGGGGGTGAAAATTTCTAAAAATGCTATTAGAGATCCTTCTACATGGTAAGATGAACCTCTTTCGAGGCTGCACCAGTAATCAATCACATCATTTAATTCCTTTTTTGATGTTCTTCTTTTTTTTAACACTTTGTGAAATTGTTTATTGTTTTCTTATAATATATTATTCTATGGTTTCTGTATAACATCCTATTTAGTATTTAGTTCTCAGTCTTCAGGTTTCAGCCATCATTTTATCATCTATTGTAGCTAAAAACTGAAAGCTAACGGCAGAAAGCTCTCTCACTGGCTCGAAAATCTGGGAAATATATCTCGACAGGCAATATATATTTTGCCTGCAGGCTGTGCAAGAGAAAAAACAAAGGGTTTATGAGTTAGAGAGCATATGAGTATATGGGTAAAAGAGTGTAAGGGTTTATGAGACAATGTGTTCATCATTGAATATCCTGTAACAACAATGAATAATGTAAGTCCAGCAGCATTAAGAACATAAGAAAAGGCTCGTACGTAAAGCGCGTACGCGCTTTACGTATG
>CAZMWN010000302.1:0-4082 GCA_964569935.1 uncultured Pirellulales bacterium | reverse complement strand
AAAAAAAGGCCGATTTGTAGAGAACTCTCGACATTTGTCGAACAAGTTGTGTATAAGCGTTGATGTGTATATGCGTTAATGAGTGCGTATTTTTCCTGATTTACTCTTTTACTCATGTACTCATTTACCCTCGTAGAGTCCGCTGCTTCCGCCCCCTGATTTGATAATTAACTATTCAATTGTAGATTAGCATTATATTAAAAACCGGCCAAAAAACAAGCAAAATCCGGAAAATTGTCCTTAACTTCCGACTCAAGCGTATTGTGCATTGCGTTTAGATTTAGGGTGGTGACTTGCCCTGCCGGAAAATTGGTTTTTATTCCTCTTTTCCAATTATAACAGAAGTTTTCGGAGAATAAAATCGGTGGGGCGAGCCCCACCTACGAACTACTGCAGCAGTAAAAGCCACCGGAAACGACCGAAAAACTTGCAATTTTAAGATGGATTTGATACTTTATAACAACCAAAGAGGTAGTAAAGTTGTTAAAGAGTATAGATGAAAAACTTAGATTGAACAGGTATACAACTGTATGGAGAATGAGGATCATGAAATCAAAAGCGTTCACCCTTATTGAATTATTAGTTGTGATTGCTATTATTGCGATTTTAATGGCAATCCTTATGCCGGCGCTTAACAGAGTCAGAGAACAGGGTAAACGAACTGTTTGTCTGAATAATATTAGACAACTGGCATTGGCTTGGAATTTATATGCCGATGATTACGACAGTAAAATTGTCAACGGGAACACACATGCGGATCAAAGAGATGCCTGGGTAAAATGGGAATCTACGTTGAATGTAGCTGAGAAAATAAGAAATATCGAAGAAGGTAATCTTTTTCTTTATGTTCCGAATATTAAAATTTACAAATGCCCTGCGGGCGTAAAGGACGAGGTCTGTACGTATTCTATTCCTGACTATATGAACGGCCATCTCGCCATTGAAGGTGCTACACCGGATCCATTGACATATCGAAGTAAAATTCGTAATCCTGCACAGCAGATTGTTTTTCTTGATGAGGGACGTTTGACGCCATCGAGTTTTACGATTTATCATTATAAGGAATTGTGGTGGGATCAGATTACAGCCAGACACGGTGACGGGACAAACTTCTCTTTTTCGGATGGTCATAGCGAATACTGGAAGTGGGATGATCCGCGTACCGTTGAAATTGGCAAGGTGGACTTAACTGCTGCAATGACAACACTCAATCCTGGTTTGCAAGATTCGCATTGGAGTGAAGGTAACGTAGATATGCATAAAGTCTCAAAGGGTTGTTTTGATGGAAAGTTAGGTTTTATACCGTCGAAATCGCTTTATTAAAATATTTAATTTTTCATAAAACTATTTTCTTCAATCTCAGAAGTATTCAGTCCGATTCAACGATTCTCTAAAGTGAAAAGTACTCCATAAGTATATATGCATACACTTAAATACCTTCGCAGCAAACGTCAGCTTAGAAATAAAATAACCTGGTACGTGATGTCGAGATGCTCTATTTATGTTAGTTTAGAAAAACCTATTGGTGGGATAGTGATATATTCCATAAGTATATATGCATACGCTTATGGAGTATTGAAGCTTGTTGCTACTAAAAGCTATCGATAACACAAAATGATGTAAAAATTTATCGGATAACCGATGTAGTCCATAAGTATATATGCATACGCTTATGGAGTATTGTAGGTTTTTGTCTTTTTTAACAAGTTATTGATTCATTTAATACTATTTTTTATTTGGGATTTCAGAAATTTCACGAACGATAACACAGAAGCCTTCAGCTAATAACAAAAAATGGGGTAATATCGTAATGGCTTGGCCATGCCTTAAGGCAGGCATCTCCAAGGGAGTAAGCTTAATGCAAAAATAAGAGATCTTGTCATTGCGAATGTAATGAAGCAATCTTCTAATAACAAAATTATTTACAATACAGAGTATAAATCCAATATTGTTTTGAAATTCTTTTATATTATTGGAAGATTGCCGGCTGAGAATCAAATCACGAGCCACGATGGAGAGATTTATTCAAATTAGATTCCTCGACTACGCTTCGCTCCGCTCGGAATGACAATTTGGGTTGTGGCATGTACTATAGGCAGGAATGACAATAAAGATTGCCACGTCCACCTAAGGTGTTCTCGCAATGACAGAGAGTATTGACTATCCGCTATGCCCTATCCGTGACTATGGCGTCCCCGGGGGACTATCCGCTAATTATTATGAACAGCCCATTGAATTGCCGCAGTTGAAGCATTTGTAGCATGTGCCGTTGCGAACGGTAATCGAGCCGCAGATATCGCAGGCAGGGGCGTCATCAGGGAAATGGGCGAACTGGGCGCTGAATTGCTGCATAATCATCGCGTCGGATTGTAACTGTCCGGATTCATCAGTAATAACGGAGCCCACCAGTGAGCTGACTCGATTCGTCGTATCGGAAATTCTATCCGCTAACGATTGCGGGACTTGTTTGGTTTTGCGTTTTGAAGTTCGGGAGTCTTTTTTTGTTTTGACAACAACTTCCGGCTTGATTTTCACCTCTGCTTTTGCCTCGGCGATTTTTTTCGCCAGGTCTTTGGTCTTTTCGACCACTTCTCTGGCGGTTGTGGCATTCTTGTTTTCCGGTGTGACGGATATCGCCGCTCGGTTGGGAGTGTTCTTTTCGGCGTAACCCGGTATAAACTGACAGCCTAACCAGCAGAAAATATAATCAATCAGGCTTTTTGCAAAGGGAATATCCCTGTTCGATGTCATCCCGGACGGCTCGAACCGGGCGTGGCGGAACTTATCGACTAATGTGATAAGAGGCACGCCGTATTGAAGTGCCATTGAAGTACAGGTGCCGATTACATCCATGAGGCCACCGACGGTGCTGCCCTCCTTGGCCATAGTGATAAACAACTCACCAGGCTGAGCATCCTCATATAGCCCCACCGTCAGGTAGCCTTCATGTCCTATAACCGAAAATTTATGGGTAATACTGTGTCTTGTATCCGGGAGTCGACGCCTGAACGGCCTGGCCGGTGCGGGGGCCTCGGTCGTAGCTTTGGTCTCTTTGTGTTTTTTTGTTGAGACCGGTTGGAGTTTTTTTGAGCCGTCGCGATAGATTGCAACAGCTTTTAAGCCGAGCTTCCATCCTTCAATGTAAGCAGCGGCAATCTCTTCGGTTGTACTTTCCTTCGGCATGTTAATGGTCTTGCTTATGGCCCCGGATATAAAAGGCTGAACTGCAGCCATCATTTTCAGGTGTGCCAGATAGTGAATGCACCTTTTGCCGTTACGCGGCTTGAAAGCACAATCGAAAACAGGCAGGTGGTCCTGATTAAGTTTTTTAGCACCTTCTATCGTTTCGTTTTCATCTATGTAATCGCAGATTGATTTGATATCGTCGGCACTGTAGCCGAGCCTTTCGAGAGCCATAGGCACTGTCTTATTTACGAGTTTGAGCATTCCGCCGCCGGCAAGCAGTTTATACTTAACCAGCGCGATATCCGGCTCGATACCTGTGGTATCGCAATCCATCATAAATCCGATAGTTCCAGTCGGCGCAAGAACGGTTGTCTGAGCGTTGCGAAAGCCGACTTTCGAGCCGGCGTCAAAGGCCTGATCCCATACGTCCTTGGCCGTGTTGCGTAAATAGTCCGGACAATGAGCTTCCGGAATATCGCAGGCGTGCTGGCGGTGCATATTTATCACCTTGAGCATTGCATCGCGATTTTTCTCAAATTCATCAAAAGGACCTTTCAGCGATGCCATTTCCGCGCTTGCTACATAGGCCGTACCGGTCATAATAGCACTGATAGAGCTGGAAATTGCCCGGGCCTGGTCGGAATCGTATGAAAGTGCCAGAGACATCATCAGCGAGCCGAGATTAGCAAATCCCAGTCCGAGCGGGCGGTATAAATGACTGTTTACGGCGATTGCCTTGTCCGGGTAGCTTCCGTTATCAACAAAAATCTCCTGGGCAATAATAAAGATTCGAATTGCTCTTTTGAATCCCTCGACATCAAAAGTGCCATCATCTTTGCGAAACTTCAAAAGGTTCAGCGAAGCTAAGTTACAGGCGGAATCGTCGATGAACATAT